>DASUQZ010000070.1:0-13639 GCA_036280335.1 Solirubrobacterales bacterium | reverse complement strand
CGCCGACTGCGCGATCGAGATCGAGCCGGCCGAGGACGGCGTCGCCCTCGACTTCGTCAACAAGATCAAGGGCGCGGCGATCCCCGGTGGCTTCATCCCCGCGGTCGAGAAGGGCGTCGCCGAGGCGATGCAGCACGGCACCGTCGCCGGCTACCCGGTCAAGGGCGTCCGGGTCCGCCTCGTCGACGGCAAGCACCACGACACCGACTCCTCGGAACTGGCCTTCAAACTGGCCGGTTCGATGGCCTTCAAGGAGGCGATGGCCGAGGCCGACCCGGTCCTGCTCGAGCCGATCGTGAAGCTGACGATCAGCTGCCCCGACGACTGCGTCGGCGACGTGATCGGCGACCTCAACGCACGCCGCGGCCGGCCGCTGGGCGTCGAGGCGAAGGGCTCGGCGACCGAGGTCAAGGCCGAGGTGCCGATGGCCGAGGTCCTCGACTTCGCCCCCGACCTGCGCTCGATCAGCGGCGGCCGCGCCGAGTTCACGATGGAGTTCGAGCGCTACGAGGAGGTCCCGGACCACCTGGCCGCGAAGGTGGTCGGCGCGACGGGATTGACTACGAACGCCTGATCAGATTTATCTGATAGCCTCTTCCATGTGACCCGTCTCAGTGCAACCGAGGTAGCCCGCGAGTTCTCCGCCGTCGTCAACCGGGTGGACGCCGGCGAGGAGATCGAGGTGATCCGCAACGGCGTACCGGTCGTCGAGATGCGGCCGGCGAAGGCGGGACGTCTCGTTTCGGCAGCCAAGTGGCGGGAGCTGATGGCCTCTGCCCCGTCGCCGGACGAAGACTTCGCGCGAGACGTCGAGATTGCCCGGGAGAGCATCGGCCCCCCGCGCGGCGCATGGCCGTCCTGATCGACACCTCCGTGTTGATCCACGCGGAGCGGCGAGGTCAATCGCTGGACGAGGCGATAGGCGACCAAGACCGCGCCGTCAGCGTCATTACGGCAAGCGAGCTGCTGCACGGCGTGCATCGCGCTCGCACCAGTGCGATCCGTGCTCGCCGTGCGGCATTCGTCGAGCACCTGCTCTCCGCTATGGAGCCGCTGCCGATCACGACGGCTGTTGCTCGCGCCCACGCGGAAATCTGGGCCGAGCTCGAGAACGACGGCAGCTCGATCGGCGCGCACGACCTCTGGATCGCCGCCACTGCACTCAACCAAGGCATGCCGGTGGCAACGGCAAACACGCGGGACTTCTCACGAATACCGGGACTCGACGTCGTCCCCATCTAGAGGAAGAGCCCGGGGCCGCGGCCCCGGGGCTCCTTCCGGTCGGCGGGCCCTAACCGAGCGGATCCTCGCGCTCGACCCCGCTCGCGCTCAGGTGACGGGGTCGCCGTTGGGCTTCACGACCAGCCAGAGGCCGCCGAACTCCTCGACGTCCTGGCAGAGGATGGTGCCCGGCGAGTCGTCGACGTAGTAGTAGAGCGGCTGGCCGGCGTAGGTCACCTGCAGCTTGCCGTTCTTGCGCTTGGTGGTGCCGAGCAGGCTCGCCTTGGCGCCCTTGCCGGCGCGCGGCTTGCCCTTGGTCAGGACCGGCGGCCAGGCCCGGGCGCAGGCGCCGTAGCACTCGCTCGTCGGCCCGTCCTCCTTGTCGAAGAGGTAGAACGCCTCGCCCTTGGCGTCGGCGAGGACCCGGCCGTACTCGGAGCCGACGACCTTGATCAGCCGCCCCTTGCCGGCGCTCGCAGTCGCCTCGGCCTTCATCGCGTCGTCCGACTTCATCGCGTCGTCCTCGGCCTTCATCGCCTCGCCGGACTTCTCGGCCTTCATCGCCTCGCCCGGCTTCTCCTTCATCGCCTCGCCGGTCTGGGTCGCGGCGTTCGCCTGGCCGTCGTCGGAGCCGCTGTCTCCGCAACCGGCGACCAGCGCCGCAGCCAGCACGAGGACCGCCAGCATCGTCTTTCTCATCTGTCTCTACCTCCTCCTTCGGGTGGTCTCGGCGCGAGTATCCGCGGCACTTCTTACGAGCCGATTACGGCTTCCCCCGGCCCGTAAGCAGTTCGTAATCGCCTGCCGCGAAAGTGCCTGCCATGGCCGCCCTGCTCCTCTTCGCCTTTCTCGCCGGCGCCGGCACCGCCCTCTCCCCCTGCGTGCTGCCGGTCCTGCCGGTGGCGCTCTCGGCCGGGATGACCGGCGGGCGCCGCCGCCCGCTCGGCGTCGTCGCCGGCCTCGTCCTCTCCTTCACCTTCGCGATCGTCGCGCTCGTCTACCTGATCGACGCGCTCGGACTGCCCGGCGATCTGCTGCGCAACGTCGCGATCGTCGTCCTCTTCGGCTTCGGCCTCTCGCTGCTGGTCCCGGCGGTCTCGGCGCGCTTCGAGGCCTGGGTCAGTCGCATCGTCCCCGCCGCCCGCAACCGCGGCGGCGACGGCTTCGGCTCGGGCCTGCTGGTCGGCCTCAGCCTCGGCGTCGTCTACGCCCCCTGCGCCGGCCCGATCCTCGCCGGCGTCATCACCGTCTCCGCCTCCCAGCCGCTGACCGCCGACCGCGTCGCCGTCGCCCTCGCCTACGCGCTCGGCAGCGCCCTCGTCCTCTACCTGCTGCTGCTCGGGGGGCGACGGCTGACCGGGCGCCTCGGCCGCTACGCGGGCCGCCTGCAGATGGCGATGGGCGCCCTCATGGTCGCCGTCGCGGTGCTGATGGCGGCCGACTACGACACCCGCTTCCAGACCGCGATCGCCGACGACCTCCCGGCGATCGTCGTCAACCCGACCAAGGAGCTGGAGGAGAGCGACGGCGTGCGCTCCCGGCTGGCGGGGCTGCGGGGCGATACCGGGCACAGCCCCGGCTTCGGCCCGGCGCCGCCGCTCGTCGGGACGCAGCAGTGGTTCAACACCCCCGGCGAGGAGCCGCTCACCCTGCGCCAGCTGCGCGGCCGGGTGGTGCTGCTCGACTTCTGGACCTACACCTGCATCAACTGCATCCGCACGCTCCCCCACCTGAAGGCCTGGGACGAGGCCTACCGCGACGAGGGGCTGACGATCGTCGGCGTCCACACGCCCGAGTTCCCCTTCGAGCGGGACGCCGACAACGTCGCCGCCGCGATCGAGCAGAACGAGCTGCGCTATCCCGTCGTCCAGGACAACGAGTACGCGACCTGGACCGCCTACGGGAACGAATATTGGCCGACCAAGTACCTGATCGACGCCCGCGGCCGGATCCGCTACGCCCACTTCGGCGAGGGCGACTACGAGGAGACCGAGCGCGTGATCCGCGATCTGCTGGCCGAGGCCGGGCGGCGGCCGCCCTCGCAGATGACGAAGGTGGCGGGCGAGCAGGCCTCGGCGCTGGTGACGACGCCGGAGACCTACCTCGGCTCGGCACGCGCCGAGGGCTTCGTCAACGGGCCGATCGAAGTCGGCAGGCGCCGCTTCGAGGCGCCGCCGCGGCTGGGCGCCGACAAGCTCGCCTACGACGGCACCTGGCGCATCGGCTACCACGGCGCCGCCTCGGTGCGCCGCTCGCGGCTGCACCTCTCCTTCGGCGCCCGCCGGGTCTTCCTCGTGCTCGGCTCGAAGGGCGACGAGCCGCGCCCGCTGCGGGTGCTGCTCGACGGCCAGCCGATCCCCGCCGCGCTCGCCGGCCGCGACGTCCGCGACGGCACCGCGACCATCCGCGAGCAGCGCCTCTACCGGCTGGTCGAGCTGCCCGGCCCCGAGCGCCACCTCCTCACCCTCGAGTTCGCCCCCGGCATCTCCGGCTACGCGTTCACTTTCGGATGAGGCGGGCCGCTGCGACAATCGAGGCGATGGCCGAGCAGCCGAATGGCCGCACCGTCCTCGTCGTCGACGACGAGCCGACGATCACCGAGATCGTCGCCCGCTACCTGGAGCGCGCCGGCTACCGGACCGCGACCGCGGAGACCGGTCCGCAGGCGCTGCAGCGCGCCTCGGAGTGCGACCCCGACCTCGTCGTCCTCGACCTGATGCTGCCCGAGCTCGACGGCTTCGAGGTGCTGCGGCAGCTGCAGGAGGAGGAGACCGGGCGCACGCCGGTGATCCTGCTCACCGCCAAGGGGGAGCACGACGACAGGCTCGCCGGCCTGCGCCGCGGCGCCGACGACTACGTCGTCAAGCCGTTCTCGCCGAGCGAGCTGGTGGCGCGGGTCGACGCGGTCCTGCGCCGGGCGCGCCCGGCCGAGGAGCGGGCCGAGCCGCTGCGCTTCGACGGGCTCGAGATCGACCCCCGCGCCCGCCGCGTCAGCCGCGACGGCGAGGAGATCCAGCTCAGCCAGCGCGAGTTCGACCTGCTCTGCTTCCTCGCCGCCAACCCCGGCCAGGCCTTCTCCCGCGACCAGCTGATCGACCGGGTCTGGGACGCCGCCCCCTACTCGGACACCAGCACGGTCACCGTCCACATCCGCCGCCTGCGGGCGAAGATCGAGCCCGACCCCGAGCAGCCGCGCTTCATCCAGACCGTGTGGGGCGTCGGCTACAGGTTCCAGCCGTGAGCTCGCTGCGGCGACAGGCGATCCTGACCACCGTCGGCGTGGTCGTGCTGCTGGTGGCACTGGTCTTCGCCGCGCGGGAGATGTTCGTCTCCGAGCGCGACGCCCTGCTGGCCGCGATCCTCGTCCTCGGCGCCGCCGTCGTCTGGCTGCGGATCGCCGCGCTCGCCGGCCGTCAGCGGACGATGGAGCGGGCCGAGGGGATGCGGCGCAAACTCGTCGCCGACGTCTCCCACGACCTGCGCACCCCGATCGCCTCGCTGCGACTGCTGGTCGAGGCGGTCGACGACGAGGTCGTCGACGAAGAGACCCGCCGCCGCTACCTGGCGACGATGCAGACCCACATCGCCTCGCTGAGCACGATGATCGACGACCTCTTCGAGCTCTCCCGGCTGGAGGCGGGCGAGATCGACTGGTCGATGCGCCAGGTGGAGATGGCGCTGCTGGTCGACGAGACGGTGGCGGCGATGCGCCCGGAGGCGCGCGCCCGCAGGGTCGAGTTGCGCGCCCAGCTCGGCGAGGACCCGCTTTCCACCCGCGCGGACCCGGAGCGGATCCAGCGCGTCCTCTTCAACCTGATCCGCAACGCGATCCACCACACTCCCGCCGACGGCAGCGTCACCGTCCGCGCCGAAGCGAGGCCGGACGCGATCGAGGTCGAGGTCGCCGACACCGGCGACGGCATCCCGGTCGGCGACCGCAATGCGGTCTTCGAGCCCTTCAACCGCGGTGGCGACGACGCCTCCCGGACCGGCGACGGCGCCGGCCTCGGCCTCGCCATCTCCCGGGCGATCGTCGAGACCCACGGCGGCAGCATCTGGATCGCTCCCGCCGAGACCGGCACGAGAGTGCGCTTCAGCCTCCCCGCCGGTTAGCCGCTTTAGCCTTGCGGGGATGAGCACCGCCGCCCTGCTGCGACTCGACCCCGACCTCGGCGCCGGCATCCCCGCCTCGCAGCGCGCGAAGGCGGTCCGGGCCTGCCGGGCCGAGGTGCTCGAGCTGCCCGAGGGTCGGTGGCAGGAGGACGACGCCGACTTCGACAACTCCGGGTTCGGCCTGATCGTGCTCTCCGGGGTCCTCTGCCGCCGGGTGGCCCAGAGCGAGAGCCAGGGGGCCGAGATCGTCGGCCCCGGTGACCTGCTGCGGCCCTGGGACCACCTCGCGGAGTGGTCGACCATCCCGATCGAAGCGAGCTGGGAGGTGATCCAGCCCTCTCGCCTCGCGCTCCTCGACTCCGATTTCGCACGGCGGGCCGCTCCCTATCCCCAGGTGGCCGCGCAGCTGGTGCGGCGGGCGCTGATCCGCTCGCGATACCTGGCGATCCTCGTCGCGATCATCGGCCAGCGGCGGGTCGAGACGAGGCTGACGATGCTGTTCTGGCACCTCGCCGACCGCTTCGGCCAGATGAGCGGCGAATGGGTGGATATCCCGGTCCCGCTCACCCACAGCACCCTTGCCGAGCTGGTGGCCGCCCGGCGGCCCTCCGTGACCACCGCCCTGTCGAACCTGCAGGACCAGGGCGTTGTGCTGCGCACCCACAGCGGCTGGCGCCTGAGCGGCACGGTTCCGCCCGACCTGCTCGAGGTCCAGGCGCGCAGCTGAGGGCGCGACGACGCGAGGCCTCAACCGCCGAACCGGATCCAGCGCGATGCGCAGCGGGTCCCGTCGGGAAGCCGATCGGTGACGCGCAGCCGGCCGCTGATGCCGCGCTCGTGCAGGCGGCCGCGGAAGTAGGTGCCGTCGGTGCGGCCGAACTGGGCGTCGCGGAAGCCGCCTCGCTTGCCGACCGGCGTCCAGAGGTAGCCGCCCAGTATCAGCGACAGCCTGCTGCCGTCCCGGCAGCGAAGGTCGATCTCCAAGACTTGGATCCTGAAGGCCTGCTCCCTGGCCTGGATCTTGATCCGGTAGCCCTGTCCCGTCTTGCCCTCGATCAGTCCGGCTTCGGCCCGATCGGCAGAGACCGCTGCGCCTCCGGCAATCAGACAGCAGACGATTGCCCCGCATGCGATGAATCTCGAAGTCATTTCTGCCTCCCTGGAGATTGGTTATAGGAGTAGAACCGGTGACTCGGCGATCGCTGTGTTCGGAGTCAGAGCGCTGACATCGCCCGCGTGACCGACGCCCTTCGCGGGTTGGGGGGAAGTGGACACGAGCGAAGGGAAGGTTTCGATGAACGCACCGCGGCTGGGCAGTGGAAGGAAGCTGTTGCTCCTGGCGACGATCGGGGGTCTGCTCCTCGCATTCGCCGCGACCGCTTCGGCGGCGCGCGATCCGATCGCGAGCGGCAGCACCGACCTCCACATGAAGAAAGGGATGCTGAGGAAGCTCGGCAACCTCGGGGTGACGGTCCAGGCGATCGGCACCGGCGCGACCAGCAGCGACAGGAAGATCGGGCTGACGGTGAGGGACGGGAAGCTCAACCCGGTCAACGTCCTCGGCTTCCTCGAAAACCGCGGCGGCTTCAAGTTCGAGCTCGGCAACCGGGGCGTCCCGGTGACCCAGCTGACCGTCAACACGGTCAAGGGCGCCGTCTACGCGAAAATCGCCAAGGCGCGGATGCAGCTGGGGATGCTGACCCCGCCGACCTTCGAGCGCGAAGGCTTCGGAGCCAACTTCAAGGCGGTGAAGCTCTCGCTGACGGAGAAGGCCGTGAGGCGGATCAGCAACCGGCTCGGCCTGCGGGGCAGCAAGCGCCTCAACGCCGGCCGCGTGCTCAGCAACCTCTACTCCGCCGCCCAGCCGGAAACGGTCACGGTCCTCGGCAAAGGGGCGGCGACGCTGTCCGGCAACGCCGCGACCCTCGGCAAATTCGCCGCCAAGGGCGTGAAAGTCCCGGAGGGCTTCACCGCGCTGGCGCCGGCGACCGAGCCGACGGCGACCTCTTTCGAGTTCCCGATCACCGGCGGCACCCTGGCCCCCGACGTGAGCAAGGGAACGGTTGAAACCGCCGGCGGCGTGCAGATCCTCAAGGACACCGACACGCTCGACCCGACGATGCGGCTGAGCAACGTCCAGGTCGACTTCGCCGCGCGGACGGCGACGGTGCAGCTCGAAATCCTGCCGACCCCGCCGTTCCCGGGTGCGGCCGGCCGCACCGGGCTCGTCGACGTGGTGCTGCCGCCGAACTCGGTCGTCGCCGACCCGGTCGCGAGGACGATCTCGATCCAGGGGGCCGAAGCACGGCTGCAGGCGACCGCCGCCTCGACCCTGAACGACGTCTTCAACCAGCCGGCGCCCCCGCCGCCGCCCTCGAGCAATTTCGTGGTCGGCGACCCGCTGGGCACCTTCTCGATGGTGGTGCAGGCACGATGAGGCGCCGATCACTTCGCATCCTGCCGGTCGTCGCGATCGCCCTGGCGGTCGTGGCGGCCGGTCAGGCCTTCGCCGAGAGGGCGACGGTCGTCCGCAGCGGCAACCTGATCCTGCGGATCAACGGCGACGTCTCGCCGGAGAAGCTGCCGAAGAAGAAGATGGCGCCGGTCACGCTGCGGGCCTCCGGGAACCTCGGCACGGTCGACGGCAGCCACCCGCCGGCGGCGAAGACGGTGACGATCGACTTCGACAAGCAGGGGGCGATCAACGCCCGCGGCCTCGCCACCTGCCGGTCCGGCCAGCTGCAGTCGCGCAATACCGCGGCGGCCAAGGCGGCCTGCCGGAAGGCGATCGTCGGCAGCGGCTCGACCACCGTCCAGGTCTCCTTCCCCGAACAGGCGCCGTTCCGGGCCAACGGTCCGCTGGTCCTCTTCAACGGGGGCGTGCGCAAGGGCGTGACGAAGATGTTCATCCACGCATACGTCAACGTCCCCACCCCGACCGCACTCGTCACCGTGGTCAAGGTCAAGAAGATCCGCAAGGGCCCCTACGGGACCCGCGCGATCGCCCGGATCCCGAAGATCGCCGGGGGCAGCGGCTCGCTGATCCGCTTCAACCTCAAGGTCCGCCGCACCTTCCAGCACAAGGGCAAGCGTCAGAGCTACCTGCTGGCGCGGTGCGGCAACGGCAGGCTGCGGGCCCACGCGGTGATGCGGACCAGCGACGGGACCCGGATCGGCGGCTCGATCCTGCGTCGCTGCAAGGCGAGGGGGTAGGGCCGGCGTCGCCGAGCCCTATCGAGCTGCCGCTCAGCTCTCCGGTGTCGGTGGAGGGGTGGCCGCGTCGCCGCTGATCAGGCAGCGGCCGTACTGGGGATAGGTGCCGCGGTAGCCGCGGGCGCGGGCGATCGGGCGAAGGAGGCCGAAGAGCGCCGACTGGACGAAGGCGGGCGGGCGGCGCAGGACGAGGACGTCGCGGAACTCGGTCGCGAACATCGCCAGCTGCAACGGGTCGGGGGTTCCCTTGGCGTTGGTGTGGCCGTCGCGGGCGAGCCCGAAGAGGGTCTCGATCATCTGCATGAAGCGCACCCCCTCGGACACCCACACGCGCGCCACGGCCTCCTCCTCGTCGCTGGCGTTCCACCAGTCGTGCCAGTGACCGCGCGGTATCTCGACCACCTCTCCAGGACCGGCGATCGACTCCGAGCCGTCGAGGCGGAAGGCGATCCGCCCCTGCTCGACGGAGAAGCGCTCGTCGAAGTCATGGTGGATGTGCTCGCCGACCACCGCGCCTCCCGGCTGCACGTAGAGATCGGCCTCCAACGACCGATCGGAGCCTTCCCAGGGAGCCTTGACGAGCACGCCGCGCTCGCCCGTGCAGGGATTCTCCAGCGCTTCGCCGACCCGGAAGGGCTCGGTCGCCGGCTCGAGGATCGGTGGATGGCTCACGCAGCCACCGTAGCGGGCGGCGACCCATCCCGCGCCGCTCAGCCGGCGGGCGGGATCTGGTGGTTGCCCTTGAAGAGGTCGTCCGGGTCGTAATCCGCCTTGACCGCGCGCAGCCGGGCCCAGGTGTCCTCGTCGAAGAAGGCGCTGGCGTCGGCCGGCTCCTCGACGAAGTTCGGGTACTCGCCGCAACGGCTGGGGCGGACGGCGCGCTCGACCGCGTCGAGGTAGGTCCGCACCTGCGCCGCCGTCGCCTCGTCCTCGGGGACGCCGAGGGAGAACATGCTGAACCCGCCCGGCAACGTCGCCCGCGCCCCGGCCTCCGGCGTGCGCCGCGCCAGGGCGCCGCCCATCTGGCGCATCTGGACCAGCGCCAGCGGCGAGCCGGAGCCCGGGCCGACCGCGGCCAGCAGGTCCTCGATCCGCTCGGCCGAGAAGTCGCTCAGCAGCGCCGTGGTGCTCATGATCGGCAGCGGATCCGGCGGGTCCATCGCCATGTCGCCGAGCACCAGCGGCGGCACCATGCCCATGTTGTCGAGGGTCGGGCCCAGCGCGGCCATCGGGCGCAGCAGCGCGCGGCCCTCGCCCTCCTCGCCGAGATAGGCAGCCTGGAAGACGGCGAACGAGCCACCGCGCAGCGGCTCCGGCACGGGCGCCGCGGCGGGGAACTGCAGCAGCGAGGCCCAGGTCGTCATCTCGTCCGGGAAGGCCGGCGCCAGCTCGGTCCAGGCGTGGAACATCTCCCCCGCCCGCTCGAACGGGAAGAACATCGTCCCCGCGAAGAGCTCCGCCACGGGGTAGACGGCGAACTCGATCGCGGTGACCACGCCGAAGTTCCCGTTGCCCCCGCGCAGGGCCCAGAAGAGGTCGGCCTCGTGCTCGGCATCGACCCGCCGCGCCCGACCGTCGGCCGTGACCACCTCGATCGCGGTGACGCTGTTCGCCTGCAGGCCGTGCTTGCGCGACAGCCAGCCGATTCCGCCGCCCAGCGAGTAGCCGGCGATGCCGACGTCGGGCGAGGAGCCGTGCAGGGCCGCCAGCCCCAGCTCGGAGAGCTGCGGCGTGACCCGCTCCCATTTGACCCCGGCCCCGACCCGGACCCGGCGGGCCGCGGCGTCGATCGAGATCTCCTGCAGCTCGCGGACGTCGACGAGCAGCGCATCGTCGAGGGCGCCGAGCGGCGCCGCGTTGTGGCCGGTCGCCTGCGGCGCGACCCGCAGCCCCTGCGCACGGGCGAAGTCGACCGCGGCGACGACGTCGGCGGCGTCTCGCGGCAGCGCCACGGCCGCCGGCCGCAGGTCGGTGACCAGGTTGAAGACCTGGCGGACCGCGTCCCATTCGGGATCGGCGGGCGTGACCACGCGCCCGCTCATCCGGGCGGAGAGGTCGGTGAAGGAAGGGGAGGTTGCGAGCGACATGATCATCCTTTCGATGAACGGTGTGTTTAGCGAAGTGTCTGCTACCGTAGAGATCAATGAACGCCGTGTCAAGCGAAAAGCGGAAGTACCGGATGAAGGCGCGCGCCGAGGCCCAGGAGGAGACGCGGCGGCGGATCGCCGCCGCGGCGGCCGAGCTGCACGAGGAGCAGGGGGTCGCCCGCACGACCGTCGCCGAAATCGCCCGCCGCGCCGGGGTGCAGCGGCTGACCGTCTACAACCACTTCCCCGAGCTCTCCGACCTGCTGCCGGCCTGCAACGCCCACTACTCCTCCCTCCACCCCTTCCCCGACCTCGACCCCGCGCGCGCCCTCGAGGACCCGCGCGAGCGGGTGCGCGCCGCCCTGGTGCTCCACTACGGCTGGTACCGGGAGACGCAGCAGCTGCTGCGCCACATCCACGGTGACCGCACCACGGTCCCCGAGGTCGACGCGCTGATGAGGGCGGAGATCGACGCCCCCCGCCTCGAGGTAGCCGACGAGCTCGCCGCCGGTTTCGGCCTGCGCGGCAAGCGCGCCGAACGGCTCCGCGCCCTGATCGCGCTCGCGCTCGAGTTCTGGACCTGGAACCGGCTCGACGCGGAGGGCCTCGACGACGAGGAGGCTGCCGAGCTGATGGCCGCCGCCCTCTGCGCGGTCACCCCGCGGAGCTAGTCCTCGGCGGGATAGAGGGGCGGTGGCGGGGGCGACTCGAAGCCGAGCATCCCGACCGTCGCGGGGATGACCCTGTCGCCGCTGCCGGCGAGCCGGTCGCGGGCGTCGTGGCGGATCTGCACCAGCGTCCCGAAGGTCTCCGCCAGGGCGTCGATCGCTTCGTCCCAGCCCCGCTCGTCCAGGTGCATCGGCATCCAGGTCAGGTGCCGCTCGGTGCGGGAGTCGAAGGTGCCCGCTCGCAGGGCGCGGTCGGCGCGGGCGATCAGGCCCTGCAGGGAGATCCGGGACAGGGTGCTCCGGACCGGGCGCGGCATCGCTTCGAATTCAGCGTCGGTGAAGTAGACGCGGGCCTTGCCGCGGTAGACGTGCTCGACGGCGCCCCGGCGAGGGATCGTTTCGACGATCTCCAGGCAGCCCTCCTTCTCAAGCTCGCGGCAGTGGTAGGAGACCAGGGAGAGGGCCTTTTCGTAGTCGTTTACGTACTCCTCTTCTTCGACGAGGCCTTCCTTCACGAACTGACTGGGACTGCGCGGACCTTCGTTCAGGACTTCAAGGATGCGCACGCGCAGCGGGTGCTTGAGGACCGCGCAGATCGTCTCGCTGCGCTTCTTGCCCTCGACCTCCGTCCGCTCCATTTACCAAATCCTTTCGATTGATCGACACTTCGATAGCGGATGACCCTAGCCCATTAAGAGCCGCTTTTTGCGGGAAAATGACCAGCCCCGCCCCTTTACTGAAGCGTTTTCCAGTAATAGGACTTGAGTTAATCGCTGTGAGGGACGCCTCGGGCGAGGGAAGGGGGTGATGCCAGTGAAGCTCGCGGCAAGCGGCATGGCCTATCCGGCCACCTCCATTCACAAGGGTGGCTGAGGGCTGATCTAGACCACCGCCCCGATGCGCAGGACCGAATCGGCGGGGCGGTTTCAGCTCGGGCAGGCCGTGCGGCAGGTCACAGTCACGGCCGCCCCGCAGGGGCTAGGTTGGGGGGAACCCCCGAAAGGCAGGAGGCAGTCATGAGCGCCCGTTCCGCCCTCCCCCCCGGTCCCGCGATGCCGGCGGCGCTGCAGATGGTCGGCTTCTGGGCCCGGCCCCTGGCCTTCATGGACCGCTGCCGCGAGCGCTACGGGAAGCGCTTCACGATCCGGCTGCCGTTCACGCCGCCGTTCGTGATGCTCGCCGATCCCGACGAGGTGAAACAGGTCTTCACCGCCCCGCCCGACGTCCTCCACCCCGGCGAGGGCGCGAAGGTGCTGGAACCGATCGTCGGCGCCAACTCGGTGATCCTGCTCGACGAGGGCGCCCACATGGAGCAGCGCAAGCTGATGCTGCCCGCCTTCCACGGCGAGCGGATGGAGCGCCTCACCGGGCTGATGGAGGAGGTGGCGGCCGAAGAGGTGGCGGCGATCCCGCGCGACGTCCCGCTCGCCCTCCACCCGCGGATGCAGGAGCTGACGCTGAAGATCATCCTCCGCGCGGTCTTCGGCCTCGACCCCGGTCCCCGCTTCGACTCGCTGCGGGAGCGGCTGCAGGAGATGCTGGCCTTCGGCGACAGGCCGATCAGCCTGATGCCGCCGAAGCCGGACACCCTGCTCGCGAACCTGGCCGAACGAACCGGCCCCTTCGCCCAGTTCGTCCGCAACCAGGAGAAGATCGACGAGATCATCTTCGCCCTGATTGCCGAGCGCCGGGCCGCGGGCGCCGACCGCGACGACGTGCTGGCGATGCTGCTGGAAGCGACCCACGAGGACGGCTCGCCGATGAGCGAGCAGGAGATCCGCGACGAGCTCCTCACCCTGCTCGTCGCCGGCCACGAGACGACCGCCACCACCCTCGCCTGGGCCTTCGAGCGCCTCGTCCGCGAGCCGGCCGTGCTCGAGCGCCTGGTCGCGGAGATCGACGCCGGCGAAGAGGCCTACCTGACGGCGACGATCCAGGAGACCCTCCGCGACCGCCCAGTGCTGCCCAACGCGGCGCCGCGCTACGTCGCCCGGGAAGTGACGATCGGCGACTGGACCTACCAGCCCGGCTCCTGCCTCGTCGCCAACGGCTACCTGATCCACCACGACCCGGAGCTCTACCCCGACCCCCACGCCTTCCGCCCCGAGCGCTTCCTCGACCAGAGCCCGGGCACCTACACCTGGATCCCCTTCGGCGGCGGCAGACGCCGTTGCCTGGGGGCCAGCTTCGCGCTGCTGGAGATGAGGATCGTGCTGCGCAAGCTGACCGAGCCGGTCGAGCTGGGCGGCTACGAGCTGCCGGCGGGCGCCTCCGCCGTCCCCTGCATCCACCTGATCCACCGCGACCCGGCGATCTACCCCGAACCGGACCGCTTCC
>DASUQZ010000069.1:0-15127 GCA_036280335.1 Solirubrobacterales bacterium | reverse complement strand
CGCGGGCTGCGCGTTCGCATCGATCCCTCCGACGACCTCCATGTCGAGCTGCCGCCGCGGGTCGACCTCGCCGATCCCGACCTCGCTGCGGAGACGCACGCGGCGGTCGAAGCGGTCGAGCGGAGCTGACTACAAATCGTCCCCGCATACCGGGGACGATTTGCTGTCAGCAGCGGCGGTAGACGATCCAGGACTCGTTGGCGGCGACCCTGGTGAACCCATCGGGGACCGGGAAGGAGGGATCGGTCGGGTCGTTGGGGTCGAGGATGAAGTTGTGGATCACGAACTCGGAGGCCGGGGCGACGAAGTAGCCACGCTCGGGTACCCCTTCCTCGCTGGCGCTGATCACCCGGGTCGGCTCGATGTCGAGGCCGAAGGCGAGGCGGGGGACGGCGCGGTGGTTGGGGACGGCGATCTCGCCGCAGAGCGGCTCGAAGGCGCCGGCGTCGACCAGGTCGTTGAGGTCACCCTCGATCCGTGCCTGGTTGGTGAGGTCGGCGTCGACCTTGGAGTCGAGATCCCACTGGTTCGGCAGCCAGATCAGGAACATCGCCGCGACGAGGCCGGCGAAGACCTGCCAGCGGCGGCGCCAGGGATGATCGGGCTCGAGCAGCCGCCAGCCGAGCAGGCCGACACCGGCGAAGATCGCCAGGATCGAGGCGGCGAGCATCGTGTAGCGGGGGAGGATCGCGAGGCCGCCGCAGGCGAGGATCGCAAAGGCGAGCAGGGCCAGGCCCGCGGCCGCAACGCCGAGCGTCGAGCGACGCCGCAGGAAGGCGAGCCCGAGGACGGCCCCGCCGAAGGCGCCGACCATCCCCGGCCACTGCAGCACCTCGCCGAGCCGTCGCGGCCCGTAGAGGACGAGGTCGACCGGCCCCGTCTGCCGTTCCAGCGTCTCGACCGTTTCTTTGGTGCCGGTCCACGAGTAGGTCGGGCTGCCGGTGGTGATCCAGTCGAACAACGCCCAGAGGACCGGCCCGGCCAGGGCAAGCGCCCCCAGCCACACCAGCTCTCGGTTCGAGCGATCCTCCCGCCGACGTCGCTGCAGCGGATCGAAGACCAGGTAGAGCCAGTAGACCCCGGCGAAGAGCCAGGCCTCGGGTCTCAGGAGGCCGGCTAGGGCCAGGAGGGCTAGGACTGGCCAGCCGGCTCTTGGCTTCTTAGCCTCAACCAGCAGGGCCGCCAGGCAGAGGGCGATGTAGGGGAGGTCGATGTAGGCGCGGAGGCCGTTGGAGAGGAAGGGGGCGCGGGTGAGGACGATTGCGGCGGCGGCGGCGCCGATCCAGCGGTCGAACCAGATCGCGCCGAGGCGGTAGACGAAGAACCCGATCAGCCCCAGCGAGACGTAGGCGCCGATCATCGTCAGCGTGATCGCGCCGTCGCCGAAGGGAGTCGTCACCAGCCCCCACAGCTCGGTCAGCGGGTGCGGCGTCGGCGGCAGCGCGGCGCCCATGTCGGGGCTCTCCCAGTGCGCGAGTTCGCGCCCCCAGACCAGCGCGTAGATCGTGTCGTAGTTGGGGAACCCGACCGGGAAGAGCAGCAGCAGGACGCCGCTGACGCCCGCGACCCAGGCGAGCGGCGTCAGCCAGCTGGAGACCCTCGGTGGCACGCGCGGCACCGTATCGGTGGGCCCGCAGGACGCGCGTTGCCCGTGGATACACTGGCCCGAGAGCCGATGAGCGAGTCGACTTCCCTCTACCGCCGCCACCGCCCAGGGTCCTTCGACGAGGTCGTGGGACAGACCCACGTGGTCCGCACCCTGCGCAACGCGGTCGAGCAGGGGAAGGTCCACCATGCCTACCTCTTCGTCGGCTCGCGGGGCACCGGCAAGACCTCGATGGCCAAGATCCTCGCCCGCTCGCTGAACTGCGAGCGGGGCGGGCCGACCGTCACCCCCTGCGGCGAATGCGAGTCCTGCGTGACGATCGCCGCCGGCACCTCCGTCGACGTGATCGAGATGGACGCCGCCTCGAACCGCTCGGTCGACGACGTCCGCGACCTGCGCGAGCGGGTCGCCTACGCGCCCACCGGCGGCCGCTGGAAGGTCTACATCCTCGACGAGGCGCACATGCTCACCAAAGAGGCCTGGAACGCCTTCCTGAAGACCCTCGAGGAGCCGCCGCCGAACACCGTCTTCGTCCTCGCCACCACCGAGTCGCACAAGGTGATGGCGACGATCGCCGACCGCTGCCAGCGCTTCGACTTCCAGCGCCCCTCACTGGAGCAGATATCCGAGGTGCTGAACCGGGTGGCGGCCGCCGAGTCGATCCAGGTCGACGAGGGAGCGGTGGCGATGATCGCCCGCTCGGCGCAGGGCAGCTTCCGCGACGCGCTCGGCACCCTCGACCAGCTGGTCGCCTTCGGCGGCAACGAGGTTCAGTTGGGCGACGTCCTGGAGATGCTCGGGGCCGCCGACGCCGACCTCCTCTTCGAGGCGGTCGACGCGGTGATCGCCGAGGACCCGAGGGGCGTCCTGGTGGGGGTCGAGAAGATGGCCCGCTCCGGCCGCGACCCCTCGCAGTTCGCCCGCGACCTGCTCGCCCACCTGCGCCACCTGCTGATCGCCCAGACCACCGGCGAGGTCCCGAGCACCTTCGTGGTCACCGCCACCGACACCGCCCGCATGCAGGCCCAGGCGTCGGCGATCGGCGCCGCCACCCTGGTGAGGACCATCGACGAGCTCGCCGACGCGCTGACCGCCGTCCGCGAGGGCGACGACGCCCGCCTCGCCGTGGAGATCGCCTTGCTGAAGGCAGCGCGCCCCGATCTGGATCCGGACACCGCGGGCCTGCTGCGCCGGATCGAGCGGCTGGAGAAAGGTGTCGACGGAGGCGCCCGGGCCGCGGGTCCTGTCGCCGCAGGGGACCCACCGCCCCCTCCGGTAGCTAAAGCTTCCTCAGGGGCGGTACCCCCTACGGCGCCACCCCCGGCAGAGACCCCCCCGCGGGACGATCCACCCCCACCCCCAGAGCCGTCGCCGAACGACCCGCCGCCTCCCGCCCCCACCGAGGACCCCGCCCCATCTGAAGAGGAAGAGGCGGAGGCCGAGGCTGAAGCGTCAGCGAAAGACGCTCCTCCAGCGGGTGGCGCAGGGGGGGAACCCCCGCGCGCAGTCCAGTTTGTAGAGCACGGGGGTTCCCCCCCTGTGGCAGGACCCGCCGGCCAGGAGCCCTTGTCCCTAGACGACATCCAGCGCGTCTGGCCCGCCGTCTTACAGAAGCTTGCGGAGACGGCCCCGGCGCTGGCGGCGACCTTCGAGGGAGCCCGCCCGGTCGCCTACGGCGAGAACGGGCTGGAGATCGGGTTTCCGCCCGAGATGACCTTCAACAAGAAGAAGGCCGACGATCCCGAGCGGCGGGACACCGTGGCGGCGGCTTTCGCCGCTGTGACGGGCACCGGCCTGCGACCGACGTACGTCATGCTGGACGGGGAGGCGCCGCCGGATACGCCGGCCCCGGGCAGCGAGGAGATCGACGAGGAAGAGCTGCTGGAGCGGCTGAAGAGCGAGTTCAACGCGGAGGAGGTCAGTTAGGTGGCTCGAGGAGGACCCGGAGGCTTCGACGTCAACGCCCTGATGAAACAGGCGCAGCAGATGCAGGCGGAGATGCTCGAGGCTCAGGAGAAACTGAAAGACGAAGTCGTCGAGGCGAGCGCCGGCGGCGGCATGGTGAAGGTGAAGGTGGGGGGCGACATGACCCTGCGCGAGGTCGTCATCGACCCCGAGGCGGTCGACCCCGAGGAGGCCGAGATGCTCGCCGAGATGGTCCAGGCGGCGGTCAACGAGGGCCTGCGGGCCGCCCAGGAGCTGGCCAGCTCGAAGATGGGCGGGATCACCGGCGAGCTCGGCGGCGGCCTGGGGGGCATGCTCGGTTGAGCGAAGGCCCGGCACCCCTCGCGCGCCTCGTCGCCGAGCTCTCGCGGTTGCCGGGCATCGGGCAGCGGACCGCACAGCGGCTGGCCTTCCACCTGCTGCGCGCCCCCGACGAGGAGGCCTTCGCCCTCGGCGACGCGATCCGCGAAGTGAAGGAGAAGGTCGGCCTCTGCGAGGAATGCTTCAACCTCGCCGAGGACCCGCTGTGCCGGATCTGCGCCGACCAGAACCGCGACCGCACGACGATCTGCGTGGTCGAGGAGCCGGCCGACGTGATCCCGATCGAGCGCACCCACGAATACCGCGGCCTCTACCACGTGCTCGGCGGCGCCCTTTCGCCGATCGACGGGGTCGACGCCGAAGACCTGAAGATCGGCGAGCTGCGGCGGCGGGTCGAGCGCGGCGGCATCAGCGAGGTCGTGCTGGCGACCAACCCCACCACCACCGGCGAGGCCACCGCCCTGCACATCGCCGACATGCTGCGCGGCCAAGTCACGGTCACCAGGCTCGCCAGCGGCCTCCCCGTCGGGGCCGACCTCGAGCACGCCGACGAGGTGACGCTCGGCAAGGCCCTCGCCGGGCGAAGAAGCCTGGAATAAGCGGGACCCGACATTCGTCCTGGACGAGCGTCGCTTCGCAAATAGCGGTTTTTCCGGACCCGGGCGTCCGTCGCTTTCGCCAAGGTCCCTGCGTGGCTGACCAGTCGAAAGCCGAAGCGGGCTCCAACGGCAGCTCCGCCGCAAGCCGGATCGCCCTCAAGGTGTCGGCGATGCACGCCGATCTCCTCAATACGTTGCACGAGGAGATTGGAACCAATGGAGACGGCTTCGCCCTTGCCGCCCAGCGCCTGGCGGCGGAGTTCGGTTCCGTTACCGCCACGGCGATCGAGGCGGCGCAGCCGACCACGGCTCAGTCTCATGCCTCTGGGAACGGCGCCGCGGCGACCGCCGAGGAGGCCCATGAACTCCCCAGCCTCTACCAGCCCGGGCATATGCGCCGGCGCTTGGAACAGCTGCTGGAGACCAACCGTCGCTATGGGCATCCCTTCGGGCTCGCCGTCTTCGACGCCTCCGGACCTGGGACCAAACCGGGGGACGTGACCGGGGGACAGGAGACGGTGCTCTCGATCCTCGGCGCCGCGCTGCGCGACAGCATCCGCATCGTCGACGAAGCCTTCCGCCTCGAGGAGGACGCGATCTGCGTCCTCGCTCCGAACATCGGCACGGTCGAAGGGGTGCAGATGTGCGAGCGGCTGCTGCGCCAGCTCGACGAGCTGGAGCGGGCCGGGGGCCTGCGGATCTGCATCTCAGCCGGCGTCGCCGCCTGCCCCGACCACGGCACCGACGCCGACGAGCTTCTGCACAAAGCCGACGCGGCGATGTGGCGGGCGCGGGCGGTGGGCCAGCCGGTGGGCGTGGGCGCTTTGCAAGATCGCTGACAGATTGCCGGAAATCTGTCCAAAAGCTTCATTGATGGTGGGAGAATCGCCGATGCGGTCGAATAGACACGCAGTCCAACGACCTACCTTCTTAATCCGATGCCTGGAATCCGCACCAACGCCGCCGCCGAAGTCCTGGGCGTGAGCCCGAACACCCTGCGCAGCTGGGAGCGCCGCTACGGCTACCCGGTTCCCAAGCGCACCGCCGGCAACCACCGCAACTACGAGCTGGTGGAGCTGCAGGCGCTGCGGGACGCGCTGGCGGAGACCGGCAACATCTCCTCGGCGATCGAGCTGGCGCGCCAGCGCCGGGAAGCGCCGGCCAACGACGGCAGCCTCTTCGCCGCCTTCGAGAGCTTCGACGAGGCCGCCGCCGACCGCGCGGTCGAGGAGAGCCTCGCCATGCGCTCGCTGGAGCGCACCGTCGAGGAGCTGCTGCTGCCGGCGATCGACAAGCTCGCCGCCGACCCCGAGCGCGAGGCCGAGTTGGAGTTCGCCTCCCGCTGGGCGACCGGGTGGCTGCACGGCGCCCGCCGCCTCGCCGCCACCGCCGCGCGCCCGGCCGGGATCCTGCTGCTCGACTCCAGCCACGGGCAGGACGCCGAGGGGGTCTACACCCAGGCCCTCGACCTCGCCCTGCGCCGCGCCGGCTTCCGCGTCCTCGTCCTCTCCAACGAGCTCGGCGACGACCGTCTCGGCCGAGCCCTCGGCGCCCTCGACCCGACCGCGATCGTCCTCTGCGGCCCCGGCGCCGACACCCAGAGCGCCGTCAAGCTGGTCCGCAAGATCCGCGAGCTCGGCTTCGTCGCCCCGCTCTACGGATTCCGCGCCGACGGCCTGATCGGCGCCGCCGTCCCCTCCGCCGGGCACAAGCCCAGCGAGGTGACCGGCATGCTCAACGCCGACCTGCGGCGCCGAGCGTCGCAGGCGTTCGCTTGACGCGAAACCGTCTCAGTGCCCCGATAACGGTGCTCCTCACGGTCTCGCCGCTAGTCGAGCAGGATCAGCAGCGCCGTCAATAGCCCGAGGGCGACGCCGCCGATGGTGAGCGTGCGCACCGGCCAATCGGGGCCCTCGTGGAAGCGCCCTTCCCGCAGCGCCTTCTCCATCGCGTTGCGGTTGGTGGTGCCGTAGGCAAGAGCGAGGATTCCCCAGAGGGCGAACCCGACTCCAGCCACCACGTAGGGCCATTTCGTGGCGGTCTTGTCGAGCTCCGGCACCACCCGTCCGACGCCGAGGGCGACCGCGAGCGCGGTCAGTCCCGTCCGCCACCAGGCCAGCTGCGTGCGCTCGCTCGCCAGGTACGTCCGCCGGCTGGCGTCCACCAGCTGCGCCGGGTCGGGGCCCGGCCTCTTCAGCTGCTCCTGCTCGGCCATACCGCAACTGCATCAGATTTCCGGCCTGCTGGGGAGGAAATCTGATGCAGTTCGCCTTTTGCGCCTAGGCGGTGGACGCCTCCTCGCTGATCCCCCAGCGGTCGTGCAGGCGCTTCAGCGGCGCAGGCGCCCACCAGTTCCACTTGCCCAGCAGCTCCATCAGGGAGGGGACCAGGAGGGCGCGGATGATGCTGGCGTCGATCAGGACCGCAAGTGCCGTGCCGACGCCGTTCTCCTTGATGAAGATGATCTCCGAGGTGGCGAAGGCGCCCATCGCGACCGCGAACAGGAGCGCCGCCGCGGTGACGATCCGCCCGGTCCTCTCCAGCCCGATCGCCACCGACTCGGACTCCGAGGCGCCGTTGTCGCGCGCCTCTTTGATCCGCGAGAGCAGGAACACCGCGTAGTCGGTGGAGAGGCCGAAGGCGACCGCGAAGAGGAGGATCGGCATCGTCTGCTCGATCGCGCCCGGACTGGAGTAGTCGAGGAAGCCCTCCAGCCGCCCGTCCTGGAAGATCAGCACCAGCAGGCCGAAGACGGCGCTGAGGTTGAGGAAGTTCATGATCAGCGACTTGATCGGCAGCACCACCGATCCCGTCATCAGGAAGAGGATCGCCAGCGTCGCCAGGATCACGATCGCCAGCGCGATCGGCAGGTGGTCGACGAGGCTCGACTGGAAGTCGATGAACTCCGCGGTGGCGCCGCCGACCAGGACCGTCGATCCGGGCGGCGCCGGCAGGTCGCGGATGGCGTTGACGGTGGTCTGGCTCGCCTCCGAGACGAACGGGTCGGCGGAGACGACCTGAAGCGCGGTGACGCCGGGCGCCAGCTGCTGCGGCGGCGCCACTTCGTCGACCCCGTCGACCTCGCGCACCTCGGCCGCGAACCGCGCCGCCGCTTTCGGATCGCCCCCTTCGAAGGCGATCCAGATCGGGCTGTCGCGGTAGGGCGGGAACTCCTCGCTGACGGTGTCGTAGGCCTGCCGGGCGCTTGCCGACTCCGGCAGCACGGTCGGATCGACGGTGTTGAACTTGATGTTGAGGAAGGGCAGGCCGAGCACGATCAGGAAGAGCGCGCTGGCCGTCGCGATCGGCAGCGGCCGCCGCATCACGAACCGCGAGAGCCGGTACCAGAAGCCGCGCTCGTCGGGGCGCGCGTCGGCCTCGGCGCGGCGCTGCAGGAACTTCGGCGCCCCGGCGTTGACGCGGTTCCCCAGCAGGGTGAGCACCGCCGGCAGCACGGTCAGCGAGATCAGCGCCGCGAACAGCGCCACCAGCGCCCCGCCGAGGCCCATCGAGTAGAGGAAGCGCTGCGGGAAGACGAGCAGCGACGCCATCGCCGCCGCGACCGTCAGCGAGGAGAAGAAGACGGTGCGCCCGGAGGTGGCCAGGACGCGCCGCATCGCCTCCAGCCCCGGGCCGCTGCGGGCGATCTCCTCGCGGTAGCGGGAGACGACGAAGAGGCTGTAGTCGATCGCCAGCCCCAACCCCAGGGCCGTCGTCAGGTTGAGGGCGAAGATCGAGATCGAGGCGAATTCGCTGGCGACGCGGAGGATCAGGAAGGTGCCGACGATCGCCAGGCCGCCGATCATCAGCGGCAGCAGCGCCGCGACGAGGCTGCGGAAGAAGAGCAGCGAGAGCAGGAAGAGCAGCGGGAAGGCGAGCATCTCCGCTTTCTGCAGGTCCTTCTCGACCTGCTTGTTGACCTGCTCTTCGGAGAGGGCCCGGCCGCCGATCAGGACCCCCGGCTCCCCCGCGAGGTCGTCGGCGATCGCCGCCCCGGCCTCCTGCATCGACTTGTCATCGGTCGTCTTCAGCGCCACTGCGAAGTAGGTCGAGCGGCCGTCGCGGGAGACGAAGGCGGGGGAGCGGGTGTCGTAGTACCCGGTCACCGAGGCGACGTCGTTGCGGTCGCGGACCTCGCGCTCCAGCGCCACGACCCGCTGCCGGGTGGCGGGATCGGAGACCGGCGCGTCCTCGACCACCACCAGCACGGTCGGCGTCCGCAGCCCGGCCTCCTCGAGCCGGTCCATCGCCTTCACCGTCTCGGTGTCGGGATCTTCAGCGCCGTAGGGGTCGAGGCGCTCGGCAACCGAGCCGCCCAGCGCTCCGGCGAGCAGGAAGAAGGCGATCGCGAAGAGACCGACCCTCTTCGCGCTGCCGTTTGCGAGTCGGGCGAGTGAGTCGAACATCAGCTGCTCCTTTCATCCAGAGCGGAATCGAGGAGCCTTGCCTCCATCCGCTCGCACCAGTCGGCGAACCACTCGGTGAACTCGAGCCCCCCCTCCAGCACCAGCAGCGGGAAGGGGTCCTCGACCTCACCTTTCAGCTTCATCTCCCTGATCGCGCGCAGCCGCTCGTTGACCGCGAGCCGCTGCGCCCGCATCTCGCGCAGGATCGCGACCGCCTCCTCCCGCGGCAGCGCGTCGGCGAAGAAGAGCTTCAGCAGCCCTTCGTCGCGCATCTCGAAGGTCCGCGGCGGCTCCCGCAGCCAGGCCCGCAGCTCCTCCTCGCCGTCGACGGTGATCTCGTAGACGGTGCGGCGCCGGCCGCCGGTCGGCTGCTCGCTGCCGGCGATCAGGCCCGCCTCGGAGAGCCGCTTCAGCTCCGGATAGATCTGCCCGTAGCTGGCCGCCCAGAAGAACCGGGTCGAGTTGTCGACCAGGGCCTTGATCTCGTAGCCGGACTTCGCCCCTTTGCGGACGAAGCCGAGGATCACGTAGGCGGTGGGGCTCAGTTCCTCCATATCTCCTTCTTATATATCTATCAGATATATCGGGAAGTGTGATTGCGATCACGTATGGTCAGCGACCCTTAGCAACCAAAAGGAGAGAGGAGCCTCAGATGTCGCTGGATCAGAGCAAGGTCGGCCGAGTGGTGGCCGAGCAGATGGAGGCGATCGAGAACGACTACGGCGACGACTGCGAAATCGGCGACGTCTGCACGATCGTCGAGGTGGTCGGGCCGCATGGCTCCCACGTGCGGGTGCGCAGCAGCGACATGCGTCCGCACAGCGGCCTGGGGCTGATCCGGATGGCCGAACAGGCGATGCTGGGGAACCTGGGAGGGGCGGCCGAGTAGAGCCTGCGGCTGGCTATTCTCAGCCGTCCATGACCGGGGACGGCTCTGACATCGTCGTGATGAAGTTCGGCGGCACCTCCGTCGCCGACGCCGAGCGGATCAAACGCGCCGCCGGGCGGATCGTCTCCGCCCGCGAGGAAGGCAAGCGGGTGGTCGCGGTGCTCTCGGCCCGCGGCAAGACCACCGACGAACTGGTGGGCCAGGCGCAGGAGATCTCCGAGCGCCCCGACCCGCGCGAGATGGACATGCTGCTCTCCACCGGGGAGCGGATCTCCTGCGCGCTCTGCGCGATGGCGATCCACGACATGGGCCACCAGGCGATCTCGCTGACCGGCTCGCAGGCGGGGATCGTCACCGACTCCTCCCACACCAAGGCGCGGATCATCGACGTCCGCGCCGACCGCATCCGCGAGGCGCTCGGCGAGGACCGGATCGTCCTCGTCGCCGGCTTCCAGGGCGTCTCCACCGACAGCCGCGACGTCACCACGCTCGGCCGCGGCGGCTCCGACACCACCGCCGTGGCGCTGGCGGCGGCGCTCCGCGCCGGCGTCTGCGAGATCTACACCGACGTCTCCGGCGTCTACAGCGCCGACCCGCGGATCGTCCCCGACGCGCACAAGCTCGACCGGGTCTCCTTCGAGGAGATGCTCGAGATGTCGGCCTCCGGAGCCGGGGTGCTGCAGCTGCGCTCGGTCGAGTACGCGCGGAACCACGGCGTCCGCATCCACTGCCGCAGCAGCTTCGAGGACGGTCCCGGTACCCTCGTCGTCTCAGAGGAAGAGACGGAAGAGACGATGGAGAACCCGTTCGTAACCGCAGTGACCCACTCCGATTCGGAGGCGCGCGTGACCCTCACCGGGCTGCGCGACGAGCCCGGCGTCGCCGGCCGCGTCTTCGGCGCCCTCGCCGAGGCGAACGTCAACGTCGACGTGATCATCCAGAACGAGCCGGTCGGCGACGAAGCGCTCGCCGACCTCTCCTTCACCGTCGGTCGCGACGACCTGCCGATCGCCAAGGACACGATCGCCGCCCTCGGGGACGTCTCCCTGAAGGTCCTCACCGACGAGCGGATCGGCAAGGTCTCGATCGTCGGCGCCGGCATGCGCTCCCACCCGGGCGTCGCCGCGAAGGTCTTCCAGGTGCTCGGCGACGAACGGATCAACATCGAGATGATCTCCACCTCGCCGATCAAGATCTCGTGCGTCATCGCCGCCGACCGCGTCAGCGACGCCGTCAACGCCCTCCACAAAGCGTTCGACCTCGGCGAGGACGCGGTCAAGCCCGAAGACCCGACCGGCCCCGATCACCGGCCGACGGTCGCCGGCTAGAGCAGCGGTCATACTCGACGCCATGGCCGCGGAGGGATACAGAGTCGGAGTGCTGGGCGCGACGGGGCTCGTCGGCTCGACGATCCTCGAGCTGCTCGCCGCCCGCGACTTCCCGATCGCCGAGCTGCGGCCGCTGGCCTCCCCGCGCTCGGCCGGGAAGCAGATCGAGTGGGGCAGCAAGGCGCTGACGGTGCAGGAGGTGAGCGACGACTCGATCCAGGGCCTCGACCTCGTCCTCTCCTCGGCCGGCGGCTCGGTCAGCGCCGAGTGGACGCCGAAGATCGTCGCGGCGGGCGCGACGGTCGTCGACAACACCAGCTACTGGCGCATGCACGACGACGTTCCCCTGGTCGTCTCCGAGGTCAATCCGGACGCCCTCGAGGGCCACAACGGCATCATCGCCAACCCCAACTGCTCGACCATGCAGATGGTCGTCGCCCTGAAGCCGCTCTACGACGCCGCCGGGATCGAGCGGCTGGTGGTCTCCACCTACCAGGCGGTCTCCGGCACCGGCAAGGCGGCGATCGACGAGCTGCAGGCGCAGGCGCGGGCGCTGGTCGGCGGCTACGCGATGCCGGAGCCGCAGGTCTACCCGCACCAGATCGCCTTCAACGTCCTCGCCCACGCCGGCAGCTTCCCCGACGGCGACGACCACACCGACGAGGAGCGCAAGCTGATCAACGAGACCCGCAAGATCCTCGGCGACCCCGGGATCAGGGTCAGCGCCACCTGCGTACGCGTGCCGGTGGTCACCGGCCACTCCGAGGCGGTCAACGTCGAAACCCGCGAGCCGCTCGAGCCCGAGCAGGCGCGGGAGCTGCTCGCCGCGGCCCCCGGCGTCACCGTGGTCGACGACCCCGCCGGGGCGAAGTACCCGATGGCGGTCGACGCCGCCGGCAAGGACGAGGTCTACGTCGGCCGGATCCGCCGCGACGCTGGCAACGAGCGGGCCCTCGACATGTGGATCGTCTCCGACAACCTCCGCAAGGGCGCCGCCACCAACACCGTCCAGCTCGGCGAGCTCCTCATCCAGCGCGGCCTGCTGCGGACGGGTTAGTCGCCCAGGTCTTCGGCGAGCGTCCCGAAGCGGTTCACCATCGCGCAGAAGAAGTCGTGGCGGGTTATCACCGCGTGCACCTTCCCTGCCGTCGCGATCGGGGCGATCAGCACCCGGTGGTGGAGGAAGATCTCGGCCAGCTGGGTGTCGGAGTAGTCGTCCTCGACGAGGACATGGTCGGTGGTCAGGTACCTGCGGATCGGCTCCTCGCTGCAGTGGCTGCGACGCTCGATCGTCTCGTCCGCCGAGCGGGAGATCATCGCCCCCGAGGCGAGCTGGCCGACGTAGCCGGGGAAGAGGGCGGCGAGGAACTCGCGTTCGCCGAAGATTCCGGCGAACCTGCCGTCGTCCTCCACCGCGGGCAGGGCCGGCAGGCCGAGATCGATCACCCGCCGCGCGGCCGGCCCGATCAGCTCGTCCGCGCGCAGCGGCTCGATCTCGCGAAGGGTCTGGTTGACGATCGATTTCGGCATGGGACGCTCCTCAGGTCAGCAGGACGTAGCGGATTGCGATGTAGGCGCTGGCGAGCAGCATCGAGATGATGGTCGCAAGCAACCCGACGCGAAGGAAGGGGACGAAGCCGATCGGCGTCCCGGCCCGCTCCGCCATCCCCGCCGCGGCGACGTTGGCGGCGGCGGCGATCAGGGTCGCGTTGCCGCCGAAGCAGGCACCGAGGGCGAGCGCCCACCAGTAGGCGTCGTCGTCGGTGGCACCGGCGCTCTGCTGCAGCTCCTGGACGACCGGAACCATCGCCGTCGTGAAGGGGATGTTGTCGACGACCCCCGAGCCGAGGGCGGCCACCCAGGCGATGCCGAACAGCTCCGCGGTCCGTTCGCCGCCGGTCAGGTCCTTGACGCCGTCGGCCACGTGGCCGATCGCGCCGGTCTCCTCCAGCGCCCCGACCATCACGAAGAGGCCGATGAAGAAGAAGAGCGTCGTCCACTCGATGTGGGAGAGCGCATCCTCGAGGTCGATCTTCGTGACCAGGAGGGCGATCGCAGCGCCGGTTAGGGCAACCGTGGCCGGCTCGATGTGCAGCGCCTGGTGGGCGAAGAAGGCGAGCACGGTGAGGATCAGGACCGGGCCCGTCCGCCGCAACTCCGCCGCGTCGCGGATCGAGGCCTTCGCGTTCAGGTCCATCACCGCCGCCCGGTTCTTCTCCTCGACCTGCAATCGCTTGCGGAAGACGAGGTAGAGGATCGGGATCACCACCGCGAAGGTGACCGCGACGATCGGCGCCAGGTTGACGATGAAGGCGTTGAAGCTGAGGCCGGTGGCGCCGGCGATGATGATGTTCGGCGGGTCGCCGATCAGGGTCGCGGTGCCGCCGATGTTGGAGGCGATCACCTCGATGATCACCAGCGGCACCGCGTCGATGTCGAGCGCGTCGGCGAGCAGGAAGGTGATCGGCACGACGAGCAGGATCGTCGTCAGGTTGTCGAGGAAGGCGGAGAGCAGCGCCGTGGTCACGGCCAGGCTCATCGTCACCGCCAGAGGTTTTCCACCGGAGAGCTGACCTGCCCGGATCGCGACGTAGTCGTAGACGCCGGTCTGCTGCGTCAGGTAGACGATGATCATCATCCCGACCAGGAGGCCGATCGTGTTGAAGTCGACGGAGTGGATCGCCTCCTCCTGGGAGAAGTCGCCGACGAAGAGGACGACGATCGCCGCGCCCAGCAGGGCGACGTTGGTGCGGTGGAGCTTCTCGGCCGCGATCACCGCCAGGGCGATGAGGAAGGTGCCTACGGCAATGGCCATCCGGAGCCTTTCGGGGTCGACGAAATCACATTGCCGACCAGTCTTCCCGGCTCACCTCAGGCCAGGCTATCGGAACGAACCTGCGATCGACCTCCCTATAGGAGGCAAATCGCAGGTTGGTGATCAGGCGGCGACGCTGCTGAGCCGCTCCTGCACCCAGCGGGTGGAAGCGACGTGGCGGTCCATGCCCAGCTGCTTGGGCTCGGCGCCGAGGGCGAGGCCGACCAGCTGCGGCAGGTGCAGGACCGAGAGGCCGAGGTCGCGGTTGACGACCTTCGCCGCCTCCGGCTGCTGCATGTCGAGGTTGAGGTGGCAGAGCGGGCAGGGGGTGACCAGGCAGTCGGCGCCGGCGTCGATCGCGTCGCCGACGTGGGTGCCGGCCTGCCGCAGCGAGGTGTCGCGGTTCATGGTCACCACCGGGAAGCCGCAGCACTTGCGGGCGCCGTCGTACTCGACGACCTCGCCGCCGAGGACCTCGATCACCTTCTCCAGGTAGATGTCCCGGTCGGGGTAGTCGGCGTAGCCGAGCCGTTCCTTCGGTCGCACGATGTAGCAGCCGTAGAAGGGGCCGACGCGGAGGCCGCTGAGCGGGCGCTTGACCTGCGCCGCGAGGCGGTCGAGGCCGTAGTCCTCGACCAGCAGCCAGAGGAAGTTTTTGTTGGTCCAGCCGCCGTCCGCGCCCTTCTCGTAGGAGAGGCCCTGGCCGGAGAGCACCTCGTTGATGTGGGAGCGGTAGGCGGAGTCGGCGTCGAGGCGCTGCTGGCACTCGGACTGGGCGCCCTGGCAGGTCGAGCAGATGTTCATCATCGAGAGCCCGGTCTGCTGGGCCAGCGCGAAGGTGCGGGCGTTGAGCGTGTCGGCGAGCTCCTGGTTGTGCTCGGCGATGACGCCGGCGCCGCAGCAGTTGGCGCGGTCCAGTTCGACCAGCTCGATCCCCAGCCGCTCGGCGACCAGGGCCATCGAGCCGTGCAGCTCCGGGGTGAAGCCGCGCGAGACGCAGCCGGGCCAGTAGGCGAGCTTCATGCGCTTCCCTCCTCGGCGGCCAGATTGGCCTCGCCCTCCGTCTCGTCGGGCTCGGGCTCGACGTCCTCCTCGCCCCTGATGTACAGGTTCAGCTGCTCGCGATGGTCCTCGGCGTGGCTGTAGATCTCCTTCACCTCGTCCTGCGCTCCGTCGGGCAGCTTCGGATGGATGCCCGGGATCAGCTTCGGAAGCGAGC
>DASUQZ010000068.1:0-9997 GCA_036280335.1 Solirubrobacterales bacterium | reverse complement strand
GCTACCGCGTCCTCGACCTCGCACAGGGGCTCGAAAGCTATGAGCTGGCTCCGTAGGGGACTGCCCGCCCTCGTCTTCGCCGTGCTGCTGGCGGGCCTCGTCGTGTTGGCTCAACCGAGCCCGCCGCCGGCAGAAGCCAATCCGGTCTGCAGCGTGGCCGGGGCTCCAGCCGGGGCCGTGAGCGGCGTCGCCGACGCGGTGACGGGCGGGATCGTCGGCGGCGGCAACCCGGTCGACGATGCCTGTAACGCGGTGAGCGACGAGATCACCGGCGTCGTCACCGACCCGATCACGGATGCGATCGAGGGTGTCGGCAACAGCATCTTCGAACAGATCACGACCTGGGTCAGCGGCGGTGCCGGGTGGCTGATGGGGAAGGTCGTCGAGGGGATCAACGAGACGACGACCCCCGAGCTGACCACCAAGGGCTTCCTGCAGCAATACACGCGCATGGCGCAGATCGCGGCGCTGATGGGACTCGCGATGCTGCTGCTCGCGGTCTTAGAGGGGCTGGCGCAGGGGAACGCCGGTCTCCTCGCCCGCGTCGCCTTCGTCAACCTGCCGCTCGCCTTCATCGCCACCAGCGTCGCCTACGCCGTGGTGCAGATGCTCCTCGTCGCCACCGACGGGCTCTGCCACGCGATTGCGACGGCGAGCCACGACAACAGCCAGGAGTTCTTCAAGGGCGCGATCAACGGCCTCGCCCAGGCGGGCGGAGACGCCGGCCGCGAAGTCGGCGGCAAAGCCGCTGGCCCGGTCGGGGCGGCGCAGGGGCAGGCGGCGGGGGCGACGGCGGTCCCGTTGTTCGTCACCTTCCTCGCCGCGATCATCGGGGCCTTCGCCGCCTTCCTGGTGTGGATCGAGCTGCTGATGCGCGACGCGGCTGTCTACGTCGTGGCGCTGTTCATGCCGCTGGCGCTCGCCGCCTCGATCTGGCCGCGCTGGACCGGGGCGCTGCGGCGAACCGGCGAGCTGCTGGTGGTCATCATCGGCTCCAAGTTCGTGATCGTCTCGATCATCTCCCTCGCGGCGGGGCTGATGGCCGAGAACGACGGCCGGGTCGAGCACATACTTGCCGCCTCGGCGCTGATGCTCCTCGCGTGCTTCGCGCCGTTTGTGCTGTTCCGGCTGGTGCCCTTCGCAGAGGGCGCAATGTCGGCAGCCTACGGCCGCCGCTCGGCAGCGGGCGGCGCGGTGAGCGGGGTGCAGATCGCGAGCGACGTGCAAATCCTCCGCAACATGGCTCGCTCCAACTTCGGCGAGTCGGGTGCGACCCTTTGGAGCGCGGGCGAGAAAGGCGGCGGCGGCGCTGGCCCCGAGCCAAGCGGACCCCGCGGTGGCGGTGGCGGCGCTGGCGGCGGAGGGATCGCGGCAGGCGGTGGTGGCGGCGCGGCAGGCGGCGCCGGGGCCTCGGCGGGTGGTAGTGCCGGGGCAGCAGGAGCGGGTGCAGCTGCGGGCGGGGCAGGTGCAGCTGCCGCTGTGCCGGCCGCTGCGGTTCGCGGCACCCAGGCTGCTGCACAACGACTGCAGGGCAGCTCCGTCGCCAAAGAGGCGGGGAACTCGTCGGGAGGCGGTAGCTCGGCGTCGACGCCGGGGGACGGAGGCGCATCGGGGGCGACTTCACAGGAGGAGTCGAGCGAGGCCCGCAGCGTGCCAAGGCCCCGCGAAGCCGATGGCGGGCAGGCGCCGAGTGCGGGAGAGAAACCGCCCCGGCCCGCGCCTGAGCCGCCACGGACGAAGCCGGAGAAAGGAGCGAAATCGTGAGTGTCCGTCGTTATCGGTTCGGTCCCCTCGAGCAGCGCGCCGTGGTGGGGCCGCTGCGGGCCGGTCAGGTCGTCATCGTCGCCGTCGGCGCTGTTGTCGGGCTGGGGTCGCTGTATGCGTCGCGAAGCGTCTTCGGCCTGATCTTCGGCGTGACGTCGCTGTGCGTGGCCGTCGCCGCGATCACCATCCCGGTCGAGGGCCGCACCGCCGAGGAGTGGGCGCCGGTGGTCGGTCGCTGGCTGCGGCGGCGTCGAGGCGCCGAACGCGGATACCGCTCGGCGGCACCGGGGGCGGGGACTCGCCAGAACGACCAGGGCGAACCTGAGCATGAGACCTCGCTGCCGCCAGCGCTGGCCGACCTCAAGATGCTCGCGGTCCCCTACGGAGCCGATGAGGTCGGGATCATCGAAGACCGGCGCGGGGGCACCTTCACGGCGGCGCTGGCAGTTCGGGCCGGAGCCTTCGCGATGCGCGACTCCGCCGAGCAGGAGCGGGTGCTGGACGCCTGGGGCGCGGTGCTGGCGAGCTGCGCCCGCGACGGCAGTCCGATCCGTCGACTCCAGTGGATCGAGCAGACGCTGCCGGGTCAGGGCGACGAGCTGGCGGCCCACTTCCAGGCTCAGCGCGACCGCGCTGTTCCGCTCGACTCCGACGTCGTTCGCTCCTACATCGAGCTGGTGGAGTCGGCGGCCCCGCAGACGACCGAGCACGAGGTCCTGATCGCCGTGCAGATCGACCAGCGTCGGGGCGCGAAGGAGCTGCGGCGCCTGGGCGGCGGCGTCGAAGGAGCCTGTCAGCTGCTCCTGCGAGAGGCCGAGAGCCTTGCCGAGCGGCTGACGATCGCCGAGGTCTCGGTCTCCGGTCTGCTCCGCCCGCGCCAGTACGCGGGCCTGATCCGCGACGCCTTCGATCCGTTCGGGCGGCAGGGTCGGGCCCGCGCAGCGCTGGGCCAGGACGGGCGCGAGGGAGTCGAGCCGGGGTTGATGGGACCGCTCGCCGACGAGACGAGTTGGTCGACCTACCGAACCGACTCCGCGTTTCACGCGACCTACTGGATCGCCTCCTGGCCGCGCTCGGACGTGGGGCCGATGTTCATGGCACCGCTGTTGATGCAGACGAGCGCGCTGCGGACGGTGGCGGTGACGATCGAGCCGGTCCCCTACTCGCTGGCGATGCGCCGCGCCGAGGCGGCGCAGACCGCCGAGGTCGCCGAGGAAATCAACCGCAGCCGTCAAGGCTTCATGTCGACGGCGCGGATTCGTCGCCGCCAGCAGGCCGCGTCCCGGCGAGAGGAGGAGCTGGCAGATGGCCACGCGGAAATGCGGTGGATCGGCTGTGTGCGGACTTCGGCGCGGTCGACGGACGAGCTCGACTACGCCAAAAGCGAGGTCGAGCATGGGGCGCAGCTGGCGCGTCTGAGCCTGCAGCCGTTCTTCGGCGAGCAGGACACGGCGTTTTGCAACACCCTGCCGATCTGCCGGGGGCTGCGATGAGGCGACTGCCCTCCGAGCGTCCCGGCCACACCGGCACCACCGCCCACTTCCAGGCCGTCTACCCCTTCTTGGGGCAGGGCGGCCTCGGCGCTGCCGGCGCCTACATCGGCCGCGACGCCTACGGCGGCGCATGGATGTACGACCCCTGGGCGCTCTATCCGGCGCATCTGCCGGGACCGAACATGCTGATGCTCGGCGGGATCGCCTCGCGGAAGTCGAGCCTGGTGAAGACCTACATCTACCGCCAGGCCGTCTTCGGTCGGCAGGCGTGGGTACTCGACATCAAGGGCGAGTATTGGCCGCTGGCGAAGGCGCTCGGAGTGAAGCCGATCACGCTCGCGCCCGGTGGCGAGGTCCGGCTGAACCCTCTCAGTCCGCGAGGTGGTCGCGAGGGGCCGTTGAGCCTCTTGCGATCGGTAGCGCAGGCGGCGCTCCGCCGCGAGCTGAGCCCGGAGGAGGACGCCGGGTTGCGGGTGGCCTTGGAGGTGGTCGACGAGGAAACGGGGACGGCGGAGCCGACGTTGCCGCAGGTGGTTGACGCGCTCCTGCATCCCCGCGAGGCGATGGTGCAGGGCGTCTCGGCCACTAGCCGCGAGGACTTCGCGGAGGCGAATCGCTCCTCGGCGCTCGCCCTTCAACGCCTTTGCGCCGGCGACCTGCGCGGCATGTTCGACGGGCCTACGAGCGAAGGGCTCGACCTGGATGCGCCCCTTGTCGTGCTGGACCTGAGCGCCGTCCGCGACTCCGCAGCGCTCGGGATCCTTATGACCTGCGCGGCCGCCTGGCAGCAGTCGATCCTCTTGGAGCGAAAGCAGGCGGCCGAGCAGGAGGGGCGCGAGAGCCCGAAGCTGATCTCGGTGGTCGAGGAGGGCTGGCGGGTCACGAGCCACATCGGCGTCGCCGAGTGGTTGCAGGCCAACTTCAAGCTCTGCCGCGCCCTCGGTGTTCAGAACCTCGTCGTCGTCCACCGGCTCACCGACCTCGGGGCGTCGGGCGACGCCGGCTCTCGGGAGGCGCGGATCGCGGAGGGGCTGATCGGCGACGCGGACACGAAGGTCATCTACCGCCAGCCTCACGACCAGCAAGAGCTCCTTCGCTCGCGGCTCGGGCTGAGCCGAACCGAGGCAGAGCTGTCGACGACGCTGCGTCTCGGGGAGGCGCTGTGGATGGTCGGTCGTCGCTCCTTCCTCGTCCAGCACCGTCTCTCGGAGATCGAGCGAGAGCTTGTCTACACCGACTGGCGCATGGTCGAGAAATCGCTTGCGGAGGCGGCGTGACTGACTCAGACCACCAGCTCTACGTGACGCTGGCGGCGATCGGCGCGGCTGTGCTGACGACGACTTGGCTGATCGGGGCGTTGGCGGGCCTGGCCTTCGGCGGTGGCTGGACCTCGATCGGCCTGAGCGAAGCGGCCTTGACGGCGGTGAAGCTCCCCTCCCACCTCGGCGATCCTCGAGCGGCGTGGCCGCAGTCGGTGCAGGGGAGGCTCCCAGGGGCCGCCGGCTTCTACGCCAGCGCGGTCTTCGTGTTCGGCGCGCTCGGCGCTCTCCTTCTGCTCGCTCGGCGAGTGGTCGACGTTGGCGATCTTCCCTCCATTGGTCGCCGTCGCCGGAGAGCGCCGAGCGCCCGCTGGGCCAATCGGCGCGATCTCGCGCCGCTCCGCGTCCAGAAGCCGGAGCCCGGCCGCCTCACGCTCGGCCACAGCGGTCGCACTCTGCTCGCCGCCGAGGAGCGGCAGTCGGTGATCGTCTTCGCGCCGACTCAGAGCCACAAGACGACCGGGCTGGTCGTGCCGGCTCTGCTGGAGTGGAAGGGTCCGGTTCTCGCGACCTCGGTCAAGACCGACCTGCTCGCCGACACCGTGGCCCACCGTCAGACGCTGGGCGAAGTGATGATCTTCGATCCGGCCCTCGTGACGGGCATGGAGCCCTCGCGGGCGACGCCCCTGTGGGGAGCGGGCACCTGGCGCGGCGCGATGCGGGTCGCCCACTGGCTCGCCTCTGCGGCGAAGACGGGCTCAGGGGGATTGGAGGATGCCGACTTCTGGTACGCGGCGGCGGAGAAGTTGCTGGCTCCGCTGCTGTTCGCCGCCGCGTCCACCGGGCGGACGATGGAGTCGGTCGTCCGCTGGCTCGACGAAGGGCCTGACGCCAACGATGCCCTAATCGAGGAGCTGCTGAGCGATGCTGGCGAGCCGGCGGCGAAGCGCGCCTGGCAGGCAACGCAGAACCGCGAGGAGCGCCAGCGCAGCTCCGTCTACACCACCGCTGAGATGATCGTCGCCGCGTTCGCCGATCCCAGGGTTGCCGAGGAGACGAAGGGGGCCGACTACAGCCCGGCCGCCCTCCTCGACGGCGGAGCCAACACGCTCTACCTCTGCGCGCCGCTGCACGAGCAGGAGCGACTTCGGACGGTGTTCTCGATGCTGGTTCAGGAGGTCTTGGCGGTCGTCTACGAGACCGTCGCAGCGACCGGGAAGCCTCTCGACCCCCCGCTCCTCCTGGCGCTCGACGAGCTTGCCAACATCGCCCCGATCCCCAACCTGGCGGAGATCGCCTCGACCGGGGCCGGACAAGGGGTTCAGCTTCTGAGCATCTTTCAGGACCTGGCCCAGGTCAGCTCCCGCTACGGGCGGCAGGCATCGACGATCGTCAACAACCACCGGGCCACCGTCCTTGGCTCCGGCATCTCCGATCCCGACACGCTCTCCTACGTCTCGCGCGTCCTCGGGGCGGGCGAGTTCGAGCAGCGGTCGCGCAGCACCGGGGAGAAAGGACGACGCTCGGAGACCGAGGGTGACACCTATCGCGACCTCGCTCCGGCCAATGTGGTGCGCGAGCGCGACCCCGGCACCGGCCTCCTGGTCTACGGACACCTGCCGCCGGCGAAGATCAAGCTGCGCCCCTGGTATGAAGACCGGCAGCTGCGGCGGCTGCGCGACGGGCTTGGTGCCGAGGAGGCGCGGCGATGAGCAAGACGTCGACCTCGAGGATCGTCGGCGAGGAGGCGGTGCCGCTGCGAGGCTCCGGCCCTCAAGAGGAGGAGGCACCGACGAAGGTGATCGACGAGAAGCCGGTTCCCCTGCGCTTGGGCGCCGAGCGCGTCGAGGACGAGGAACGAGAGGCGCGGGTGCGGCTGCTCACCGGCCGGCGGTCCCGATTGCGCTAGTCGAGGTCGGCGAGGCTGACGGCGATGTGCTCGAACTCGCCGTTCAATGTCGGCATCCGATCGGGTTCACGCGCAGCGGCAACCGAGAGCTCGTGCCGGGTGAAGACGCGCTTTCGGTAGGCGTGAACTCGTTGGTCGAAGGTCATTCGGCTGAGAATCGCCCCGACGTTGTGGTGCTGGGTTCGGAGGAGGACCGCGACCTCCGCACCCTCGCCTTCCGTCGTCTCTGCTTCGACGAAGGCATCGAGGTCCTGCTTCAAGGCGGGCTGGCTCATGGGAGCCTCCCTTCGGGTTTGGGCCCCCGCCCGCTGCGGGAGCCGGTGCCCGTCCCCCGCACGCCGAAGGCGTGCCAAGTTGAGGGCACAAAAGCGGCTCCCGCAGGGGCGGCTCGCAGGCCAAATCGGCGGGTAGGAACACAAGCGGACACCCGTCGAAGGGCGTCAGGCGGGCTCTCAGAGCCTCGTTTTCGGGACCGGACCTCCATCTATCCGGGTTGTCCAGCCCGCGAGGGCTCTGCTTCGGTCTCAGGGGGGTCGCTAGGTCAAGCTGGACCGTCTTCGATTTCTCTGCTGGTCCCGGTGGCGACGAAGACCAATCCGTCGTGAAGGCTGAGGAACTGGTTTTCGTTGCGAAGGTCGAGGAGAGCCAAGGCTTTCGCTGCCTGGGGCAGGAGGTCAGCTGGCGTGCGGCTAGGTTTTCGATCGGTCGCAAGTTGGGCGGCCCACTCTGCGATCTGATCGAGCGCCGCCTGTCGGTCCTGGGTGGTGAGGACCCCTAGCTTTTCCCCTGGTCCCTGACTGTCTTCGGGCAGGCGCCATGCTCTCACGGTGTAGGTAGTCCGATCGTCGTGGTGCTCGGGCTGGCAGTCAGAGGGTCGCCTGTCTTCCTTGCAGATTCTTCGCAGTCGAGCCTGAAACTCCGGGTCGGCTCGGCGCTCGGCGATGTGCCGCTCGATTGCCTTCCGAAATGCGTCGGGATCTGAGGTCATAGGCCCAACACGCTCCGCGCCCAAGGCACCTCGTCAACGAGGTCGGTGGCTTCATAGAAGTGCTCAACCGAGCCGCGCCGGGGCTGCGTGTCCACCAGCTCGATTGCCTTGTATTCGGCGAGTACGCGGACGTGGTAGCCGACGTTGGAAACGGGCGAGTTCGTCGGGATGGTCAGTTCTTTCGGGCTCCGCATCCCGTCGGCTTGGAGGTAGAGCCGCAGAAGCTGCTTCCTCAGCGGGTTTCCGAGGAGGAACATCAGCGCCTCCTCCTTGCCGCTCGGTTTCCTATTGGCAGGCATTGCCGCCTCCTTTCCCGAGGGGTCTCCTAATGTCGAATTGACCAGGCCGCTCCGATGCCGGAACGACCCAGGCGATTCCTTTCAGCAGCTCCTCCACGTCGACTTCGAGCGACGAGGCGAGCTTGACGAGCGTGTCGACGCGAGGGATGCGCCGTCCCTGCTCGACCAAGCTGATCTCGGTGCGATGCAGCCCGCAGAGCTTTGCCAGCTTTTCCTGCGAGAGGTCAGCGCGGCGTCGAGCGAGAAACAGGTTCCGCCCGACCTGTTTGGCGGCGGCTTCGTCTCGCTGTTTCATGGGCTCGGCCCCTCAACCGCGATCGGACAGTCCTCCTCACCCTGCTCGACGACCACGGAGACTCCAAAGGCCGTGCGGAACTCAAGCCAGCCGGTCTCCTCGGTCTCAGGTCCGATGAAGACCTTGGTGTCGGCCGGATCAAGGTAGAAGCCGGTCTGACCGTCGAGGACGAGGGCTATCGCTTCGTGGTCAGGCGGAAGGGTCTCGATCCGGTTCAGCTCCCCCTGCATCCCGCAACCGAAGAACTGGTTGTAGAAGTTGACGGTGGCTTTGACCCGGATCCCGATCAGGCCCTGGAGGCGCGCCAGCGCGTCGTTGAAGTCGATCTGCCCTATCTCGTCCATGTAGGGCAAAGGCGCGGGCATCAGAAAGTGTCCCCCCCTTTGAGCAATTTCCTCACCCGCGCCCGGCCCTCGGTCAGGCAGCGATGCAGCTTCGTCCGGCTCCAGCCGCGAAGCTCGCAAATCTCGGCGTAGCTGCAGCCGAGGCCGAGGAGGATCAAGGCGGTGCGCTCGTCGGGCTTCAACTGCTCGATCAGCGTCAGCAGCTTCGCGGTTTCCTCGGCGCGTTCGACCAGCTCGTCGGGTCCAATGCGATCGTCGGGAACGACCACCTCCGCCGACTTGCCGTTGTCGTCGCGGAGGGCGAGCAGGTAGCGCGACTCGCGCGTCACCGCCTGGCGCCGAATCGCCCAGGCGCAGCGCTTGACCACCAGCATCATCCAGCGCAGGGCGTCCTTGCCGGCGGGACCGTCATAGAAGCGAAGGAACTGAATGCAGGCATCGCTGAGCGCGTCGTCGGCGTCCTCGGGACGGCGCGAGTGGGAGCGCGCCTGGCGCATCAGCGTGTTCCGCTGGGAGCGCAGAAGTTGATCTAGAGCATCCCTGCGCTGCTCCGTTGCGGTTTTGTGGCTCTGTGGCGGGGAGGCCATGAGAGCCGCCCCCACGCACGCGAAGCGTGCGACCATCGGGCGGCGTGGCCTTCCCGCCGCGGTGAGCTACCGATCAGCTCATCGACCGATCCTCATGGCTCGCGTGGCGGTGCGGGCGCGCTGTTTGCCGAGTTGCTTCTGCACCCGCGCGATCCGCAGCTGCGCTTCGCGATGGTGACGCCGCTGCACGGCGTCTCGTGGCTTGCCGCCGAGCGGGTCTTTGCCGGTCGCGGCGATCCCGTAGCGCTGGCGGTAGCCGTAGATGGCGTCGACGCCGTTGTTCCACAGCGAGGCGTGCAGCGGGTCCTTCGGGCGCGGGCCAAGGGTCTCAACGATCATCGGACTCGGCTGAGTCCGCTCGGCGGCGACCGCTCGGCGACGAAGATCAACAAGGCGGTCTTCGATCAGCGCCAGCTCGGCCCGCTCGGTGCCGGTCAGCTGCGAGCGGCGCGGGGCCTCGGTGGCGACGTCAACGGTGAGACCGTCGCGCTCGGTTTCGAGACGGCGCAGCTGCGTCGTGGCGAGCTTGCGAGCGTGGTCTGCGTCCATGCCGGCGAGGCGATCCCGCGCTGCCGCGATCCGCTGCTCGAGGTCGGCAAGACGCTCCTCGGCAGGAGTGCGCTCGGTTGCCGCCGAAAGGCGGCGCTCAAGTTCGGCGCGCCGGGTCGCCAGGTCGAGCGGTGCCATCGCCTCCACTCGCTTTCGGGGGCCGACCTCAATCGCGGCGTACTCGCCAGCGGCTCGCTCGGCGCCAACTCGCAGATCGTGCGCCGCGTCCTCGACGTCGCGTCGACCTGGGCCCAGGTCGGCGTCCGTCAACTCGGAGGCGGCAACCCCGTAAGCGGTGGTCGGACCCGAGGAGCGCGAGATGGCGACAGTGAAGTCCTCGCGGCTGATGCCGGAGTCGAGAAGGGCGAAGGCCGAATCGAACGTCTTTGACTCGGTGCTGTAGGTGGTGAGCGCGTAGGCGTGCTGTATCGCCGGCTCGCGCGAAGGCGTCAGTTTCTCCAGGTAGCGGCGGTCGAGCCGGACCCCCTCGCCCTCGACACCGAGCCGCTG
>DASUQZ010000067.1:0-2824 GCA_036280335.1 Solirubrobacterales bacterium | reverse complement strand
CCCCGAGCGCCCGCCAACCCCCGCCGGCCCGCGCAATCATCGATCTACTGTACCGGCGCGTTCGCGAACCCCGGTGTAGGGCCGTCAAGCCGCCTGCGGGAGGTACTGCTGCCAGGCCGGGGGGATCTTCGGGCTGGCGACCTGGATGAAGACGGTCGGCGGCGGCGCCTTCGGGGTCTTGGCCGGGTGCATCTCGATCTCACGCGGCAGCCGGTTGCCCTTGCGGCGGTTGCAGGGCGGGCAGGCGGCGACGATGTTCTCCCAGACCGACTGGCCGCCGCGGGAGCGGGGGATGACGTGGTCGACCGTGAGGCCGGCCTTCGTCGAGCCGCAGTACTGGCAGGTCCAGGCGTCGCGGGCGAGGACGGCGCGGCGGGTGATCTTGCGGCGGTGCGCCTCGCGGGGGATCCGCACGTAGTTGACGAGGCGGATCACGTCGGGCCGCTCCATCGTCATGTGCTCGGAGTGGAGCGCGGCACCGTCCCGCTGCTCGAGCAGTTCGGCCTTTTCCTTGAGAAGAAGGACAGCCGCTCGTCTCAACGTGCAGACGTTGATCGGCTCATACGTCGCGTTGAGTACCAGGACCCTGGCCATGCTGCCCGGAAATTGTAGGGCGCCCGGCGCCCGGCCCCGTTCCTCAAGACTTTTTGCGAACTCAGCCGACCGGATACGAGCCGAGAATCCGGACCGACGCCGCCTTGGTCCGAAGCTGCTCGATCGCCTCGGCGACCGCCGAATCCGAGGCCTTCCCCTCGAGGTCGCAGAAGAACATGTAGCGGCCGAGGCCCTGTCGCAGCGGTCGCGACTCGATCCGCGTCAGGTTGATCCCGCGCGCCGAGAACTCGCTCAGGCAATCGACCAGTGCCCCCGGATGGTCCGCCCCGACCTCGGAGAAGACGAGCGAGGTCTTCCACGGCCCCTCCCCGATCGCCTTTGTGCCCTGCGGCGCGATCCAGACGAAGCGGGTCACGTTCTCGTCGGAGTCCTCCACCCCCTCGAGCAGCAGCTCGCAGTCATAGAGCGCCGCCGCCGCCCGCGCCCCGAGCGCCGCCCACGGCCGCGAGGACTCGCTGACCATCCGCACCGCGGCGGCGGTGCTGCTGACGCTGCGCAGTTCGATCTCCGGGAAGGTCTCGCGGAGGAAGCGCTGGCACTGGGCCAGCGGCTGGGGATGCGAGAGCACCGCCTCGACCTCCTCGGCGCGCACTCCCGGGCGGGCGATCAGGTGGACCCGCACCCGGTAGTCGTACTCGCCGACGATCGTCACCGCTTCCACCTCGAAGGCAAGCGTGTCCAGGGTGGGCCGAATCGAGCCCTCCAGCGAGTTCTCGATCGGCACCAGTGCCCGGTCGGCCTCGCCGCGCTCGACCGCGAGGATCGCGTCGTGGATCGTCGCCGTGCGCAGCGGCTCGAACCCGCCCGCCGGGATCGCCTCGGTCAAGGCGTCTTCGGTGAACGTCCCGGCGGGGCCGAGGTAGGCGATCCTCATGCCGGGATCAAACCAGCTATTCGATCAGGACCGTGTAGCTGGCTTCGTTGTTTTCGGTGACCTGCTCGCCGGCCACCGGCTCGGCTTCGACTTCCAGCGTCACTTCGCCGCTGGGGGCGGGGGTGAGGGAGATGCTCGCGGTCTGTTCTTCGCCGGCGGCGATTTCGTCGATCTCCTGCTCGAGCGTCGTGCCTTCGTAGGTGACCGAGACGGTGACGCCGTTCTCCGTCGATTCGCCCTGGTTCTGGACGGTGACTTCGACTTCGACGCCTTCTTCGCCGGAGACGGTGGTCGCCGCGCCTTCGACGAGTTCGGAGCCGTTGACGCTGACCCCGATCAGGCCGAGGCCGTGCACCCCCGGCGTCGCCGCACCGCCGCCGCCGAGCGCGCCGAGCGCGTCGCTGACGGTGCCCTCTTCCAGCCATTCTTCGTCAGGCAGGAAGGCGCCTTTCGGCAGGTCGTGGCCGGAGACCCCCTCGGAGGCGAGGACGCCGTCGACTTCCGGGCGCACCACCTGTTCGTAGATCACGTCGGCGGCGAGCAGCTTCTGCATCTGCTTGGCGATGCCCATCGTCGCCTTCTCGGCGCCCGCGTCACCGAGCGCGGTCGGCATCTTCTCGGCGATCTCTTCCATCGCGCCGAGCCGCAGCTGGTAGGCCAGCTCGAGGTTGCCCTGCGCCCGGCTCATGTCCCCCGGCGTGCCGAGGTCGTTGATCCGCTCGGCGTAGGTCGCCATCGCGCTGCGGTCGGCGTTGATCTGGTCGACGAACTCGGTCACCGAGAGGTTGCCCGGGTCTTCGAGCTTGCCGAAGAAGGATTTGCTCGTCTGCTGGGTCTCTTCGACGATCTGGCTGACGTTGCTGGCGTAGTCGCTGAGCTCGCGGTTGGCGCGGGCGTCGAGGCAGCCTTTGACCCCGAGCACGATCAGGATCAGCAGGATCAGCCCGCCGCCGAGGGCAAGCGCGCGCCGCAGCATGATCTGCTGGCGTTCCGGTCGGCGTTTGGGCCGCTCGCGGCGGGGGGGCCGTCGTGAGGCGAAGTCCTCCACGGGGGCGGAAGTATGACCTCTGCGGCAGCCGCAACGCGAGGAGACGCCGCAAACGGTGCCTTTTTCCCAGCCAGGCAGGGCGCAGGAGGGACCCCGCGGGCGCCGAAAGTTAAGGAGCTTTGATCGGCACCTACGTGCTCAACCGCTTCCTGATCGAGCGCCGCCTCGGCAGCGGCGGCTTCGGCGTCGTCTACGAGGCCTGGGACGGCCGCCTCGAGCGCCCGGTGGCGGTGAAGGCGATCGAGCAGCGGGGCGAGGCGGGCCGCCGTGTCCTCCGCGAGGCCCAG
>DASUQZ010000066.1:0-4020 GCA_036280335.1 Solirubrobacterales bacterium | reverse complement strand
GCCCACCTGCCCACCGTGGCGCTCGCCGGCTACACGAACGCGGGCAAGTCGACCCTCCTGAACGCGATGACCGGCGCCGAGGTCGGCGTTCGCGACCGCCTCTTCCACACGCTCGACCCGACCACGCGCAGCTTCGATCTCTCTGGCCGCGATTACCTGCTGACCGACACGGTCGGCTTCATCGAGAAGCTGCCCCACCAGCTGGTCGAGGCCTTCAAGGCAACGCTCGAGGAGACGGTGCTGGCGGACCTGGTCCTGCACGTGGTCGACGCCTCGGCCTCGGAGGAGCGGCGGATCGCCGACATGCAGGCGGTCGACGCGGTGCTGGAGGAGATCGGCGCCGGCGAGAAGCCGCGCCTGCTCGTCCTCAACAAGGCCGACCTGCTGAGCGAGGCGGAGCGGCAGGAGACCGCGGTCGACCACCCCGAGGCGGTGCTGATCTCCGCCCAGGAGGGGGAGGGGATGGACGAGCTGCGCGAGCGGATCGAGAAGGCGTTCGAGGAGACCCTGACCGAGGTCGAGCTGCTGATCCCCTACTCGGAGGGCGGGCGGCTGCACGAGCTGCACGAAGTGGCCGGGGACCTGGAGCGGACCGACCGCGAGGACGGTGTGCTCGTCCACGCGAAAGTCCCCTCGGCGGAGCTGCATCGCTTCAGCGACCTCGCCGTCGCGTAATCAAGCTAGGCTGCGGCGCGTGCAGCTGCCGGTAGCGAAGCTCAAAGAGGAGGCGCGGCTTCCCTCTCGTGCGCACGAGGGAGATGCGGGGTTGGACCTCTATGCCTGCGAGTCGGCTCATATCGGGCCGGGGGAGCGCTGGAGCGTCGGGACCGGGGTGGGGGTCGAGATCCCCGAGGGGCACGCGGGGCTGGTGCTGCCGCGCTCGGGACTGGCCCGCGACCACGGGATCGCCCTGGTCAACGCTCCCGGCCTGATCGACTCCGGCTACCGCGGCGAACTGCGCGTCCTGCTGCTCAACACCGACCCCGCCGAGACCTTCCGGGTCGAGCCCGGCGACCGCATCGCCCAGCTCCTCCTGACGCCGATCGCCACCGCCGACCCGGTCGAGACGAGCGCCCTCACCGACTCGGTCCGCGGCGAGGGCGGCTTCGGCTCCAGCGGCCGGTAGCAGTGCGATTCATGGACCCATAGGGTCCAAAAGTCGCACCGCTGTTAACTCTTGGCGGCCCTGCGCGCCGATTCGTGGGCCGCTACCTCCAGCTCGTCTTCCAGCGGCTCCAGGTCGGGACGGGTGCCGTAGCGGCGCTCCAGTGCCAGGGCGATCAGGTGGTCGGCGAGCCAGGCGTTCTTGGGTAGCAGCGGGCCGTGCAGGTAGGTGCCGATCGCGTTGTCGCGCCTGACGCCCTCGAGGCCGTCCTTGCCGTTGTTGCCGTGACCGGAGACGACGCGGCCGAGCGGCTGGGCGCCGCTGCCCAGGTAGGTGCGGCCGCCGTGGTTCTCGAAGCCGGCGATCAGACGGGGGCCGGTGCCGAGGTCGGCCTCGATCGCGACGTTGCCGATCAGGCGCTCTCCCGGCTCGCGCACCGTCTCCAGGTCGGCGATCCCCAGGCCCGGCAGCGTGTCGGTGCCCATCTGGTAGCTGTGGCCGAGCAGCTGGTAGCCGCCGCAGACCGCCAGCAGCACGGCGCCGTCGCCGGCCGCCGCGGCGATCGCCTCGCGCTTGGTCGCGACCATGTCGGCGGCGACCGCCTTCTGGTCGCGGTCCTGGCCGCCGCCGACGTAGAAGAGGTCGTGCGCGCTCGGGTCGACCGGATCTCCGGGCCCGGCGCCGTCGTGGACGAAGCCGATCCCGCGCCACTCGCAGCGCCGCTGCAGGAAGAGGATGTTGCCGCGGTCGGCGTAGATGTTCATCTGCTCGGGATAGAGACTGAGGACTCGCAGCTCCATCAGCGGTGCCTTTCCAGGAGGACCACGGTCGAGCCGACGTGGTCGAAGGTGGGGGCGATGGTGCGGCGGTCGATCGTGACCAGGTTCGCCGCGATGGCCTCGCGCTCGAGCAGCTCAACGCTGAGCTGGCGGAGCTCTATCTGGTTGTCGTTGCGGTTGAGCTCTTCGGCGGACGAGGAAACCTTCCGCAGGCGGCGGATCACGATCCGCTCCCGGTCAACCGCCATCTCCATGGGCAGGCTCTCGTAGAGCCGGCCGTCGATCTCGAGGCTGTCCGGCTTTGCCTCGTCCTCGCGGTTGAAGCCGCCGAGCACGCCCTCGGCGATCGCAATCGCCGCAATCCCACCCGGCTGTAGGTGCTCTGCGACGGACCGCAGGCAAGAGACTCGCTCCTCCGAGCCGGTAAAGAGCTGGAATAGCTGCATCGGCGCCAATGCGAGGCCGAAATCGCCTCGGGCGAGGGAGAAATCGCGAGCATCGCCTACCTCGCCTCGGCAGGAGAGGTCGGTGGCTCGCGCGTTCAGCTCGTCGATCAGCTGAGGGTCACGGTCCAGGCCAACCACCTCGTGCCCCTGCCGCGCCAGGTGCCGCGCCACGCGCCCGGTGCCACAGCCGAGGTCGAGGACCCGCCCATCCGCCACGGCGGCCAGCCCGCTCCAGAGGGGCAGGTCGGCCTCGTAGCCGCCGCACTCGACGTCGTGCCAGATCACCGCCATCTCCGCCGGGCTCTTCATCGCCAGAACTCCTCGGCGAGGCCGCGGTCGGCTAGGAGCTTGCGCAGCTCCAAGAGCGCCGTGTAGGTGGGGAGGGCGAAGAGGCGCTCCCGCGCTCCCGCGACGGCGGCGTCGAGCGAGGCGCCGATCTCCGGCACGACCTCGATCGCCTCGGTCGGCCAGCCTGCGTACTTCAGGCGCAGCGCCATCTCCGGGGCGCGGGTGCCGGCGCAGACGACGCGCCGCACGCTGCCGGCGAGGAGCTCGAAATCGGCGTCCCAGACCCAGGAGACGTCGCGCCCGTCGGCGATCCGATCGTTGAGAGCGATCCAGAGGTCGATCCCGCCCCCGTCGCGGCTCTCCAGCAGCAGCGTGCGCAACACCTCGTTGGCGCCGGCGGGGTTCTTGATCAGCAGGATCGAGACGGGGACGCCGCCGACCTCGATCGTCTCGACCCGGCCGAAGGCGGCGCGCATCTCGCCGAGCGCGGCGGCGATCCGCTCCGGCGCCACCCCGAGCTGGAGGGCGGCGGCGACCGCCGCCAGGGCGTTGTAGACGTTGTAGAGGCCGGGCAGCGGCAGCTCGAGGCGAAGCTCGCCCTGCGGGGTCCGGACCGCGACCCGCGACCCGTCCATCCCGCGCAGCTCGATCTCCGTCGCCGCCACCTCCGGCCGCGGCCGCTCGGCGCCGCAGCTGGGACAGGAGTAGTGGCCGAGGTGGCCGACGAAGGCGCGCTCGTAGGCGTAGGGGTGGCCGCAGCGGCGGCAGTGCTTGGCGTCGAAGGCGTGCTGCAGCTCCGGCAGCGCCTGGGAGGGGTCCTCGATCCCGAAGTAGAGGACGCCCTCGCGGCGCGCTCCGGCCGCGTCGCGCCCGAGGTCGGCGATCAGCGGGTCGTCGGCGTTGAGGACGAAGCGGGTGCGCCCCGTCCGCGCCGCCACCGTCTTCGCCCACTCGTCGGCGAGCGCCTCCATCTCGCCGTAGCGGTCGAGCTGGTCGCGGAAGAGGTTGCCGAGCACGATCAGCGAGGGCTCCAGCTGCTCGGTGACCCGCGGCAGCCAGGCCTCGTCGACCTCGAAGAGGCCCTCGCTGCCGCTCTGCTCGAGCAGCGCCGTCGCGACTCCCCAGGTCATGTTCGACCCCGCCCGGTTGTGGACCGGCCGCCGCCCGTCGGCCGCCAGCACGGCGGCGAGCATCCCCGCCGTGGTCGTCTTCCCGTTGGTGGCGCTGATCAGCGTCGTGCCGCGGTCGAGGCCGGCGCCGAGCCGGCCGATCGCCTCGGGGTCGAGGCGCAGCAGCACCCGGCCGGGGAGCGTGGTGCCGCCGCCGCGCCCGCTGGCGCGGCTGGCGGCTCCCACCGCCCGGGCCCGCGCCACCTTCGCCCCGAACAGGGGCCGCCGCGATC
>DASUQZ010000065.1:0-2032 GCA_036280335.1 Solirubrobacterales bacterium | reverse complement strand
GCGCTCGAACTCGGAGGTGAGGACGGGCGCGCCGACGATCCCCTCGAACGAGGCGGCACCGACGAAGCGGGTCGCCGTCTCCGTCATCAGCACGCGCACGCCGTGCCCGGCCAGCGTCGCCAGCCGGGCCAGCTCGAGTGCCTTGTAAGCGGCTATGCCGCCGCTGACGCCAAGCAGAAGTCGGGCCATGTCAGGCCCAAAGCTACGCCGTCAGGCGGCCTGCCGGGCGCCGGGCGCTAGGCGCGGTACTCGTATTTCAGTTTGCCCTCGGCGAGCTCTTCGAGCGCCATCGAGAGGTAGTTCCTCTCGGCGTTGGTCTCGACCATCGGCGGCGGGTACTCCCCGAAACCGCCCTCTCCGAGGTTGTGGAAGTAGCTGTTGATCTGGCGAGCGCGCTTGGCCGAGACGACAACGGCGGCGTAATGGGAATCGGCGTGCTCGAGAAGCTTGTCTACGCGTGGTTTGATCATCGGCGGCGAGTCTAGAGGATCAGCCCGCGGGGGCCCTGCCGAGCTCCGCGCGGACGATCCCGACCAACTCGGCGGCTGCCCGCCGAAGGTCGTCGTTGACGACGCAGTGGTCGAAGTCCCCCTGGGCGGCCAGCTCCTGCTCGGCGACCTTCAGCCGCTCGTCGATCGCCGCGGCGGAATCGGTGCCGCGGCCCGCCAGCCGCTCTCGCAGCACGGCCGGGTCGGGCGGGGCGATGAAGATCTGCACCGAGTCCAGGTCGACCGCTCGCACCTGCTGAGCCCCCTGGACCTCGATCTCCAAGACCACCGAGTGACCCGCTGCCAACCGCCGTTCGACCTCGCTGCGCAGGGTCCCGTAGCGGTTGCCGCTGTAGGTGGCGAACTCGAGGAAATCGTCTTCCTCCTTGCGCTGCTCGAATTCCTCGGGGGTGAGGAAGTGATAGTCGCGCCCGTTTATCTCTCCCTCCCGCGGCGAGCGGGTGGTCGCGGAGACCGACAGCTCGAGGTCGGGAACTTCCCTCAGCAGCTCCCGGATCAGGGTCCCCTTGCCGACCCCCGAAGGCCCGGTGATGACGAAGACTTTGGCCATGCGGGCGGGGATCATGACCGCCGCGGCGGTCGGCTAACGACGAAGCTGGGAGATCAGCTCTGCGCGTTGACGCTCGGAGAGGCCGCCGATCGTCTTCGACGGCGAGATCCGGCACTGGTTGAGGATCCGGTTCGTCTTCACCCGGCCGTACTTCGGCACGGCGAGGAGCATGTCGAAGACCTTGGCGGTCAGCACGTACTCCGGGGGATCGAGCAGGATCGTCTGGATGCTGGCCCGGTTGGCCTTCAGATCCTTCTTCAGTTTGGCCCGCGCGGTGCGGATGTCGTTCGCTCTCTTAAGCGCCTCCATCCTCTGATCGAGCGATCTCTCCGGGGCTGCGAGCGACGATTTAACTGGGGGGGCGGGCATGTGAGGCGGCGAGTATAGCCGCGCTTCAGGGGCCTGCAAGGTGACACCGCCCGATTACCCAGAAATTCACCTCAACCTCTACTGGAGGTCGAGTAAAGCGAACCGGATCATCGGGGTTCGGGGGCCCGGACCTGGTTGTGGATCTCTTGCAAAGACCGAACTTCGGCGTCTCCCTGCCTGCCCGCGGCGATCGCCCGCGCGGCGGCGGTGGCGCCCGTCATCGTCGTCACGCAGGGGATTCCGTGGCGGACGGCGGCGGTGCGGATCTCGTAGCCGTCGGTGCGGGCGCCGGAGCCCGTAGGGGTGTTGATGACGAGGTCGCATTCGCGCTTGCGGATCAGGTCGAGCACGTGGGGCGAGCCTTCCTGCAGCTTGTTGATCCGGGTCACCGGCACGCCCATCCGCTCGATCGCCTGGGCCGTGCCGGCGGTGGCGATCACCTCGAAGCCGAGGTCGTGGAAGCGGGTCGCAAGCTGGGTTGCGGCGGCCTTGTCGGTGTCGGTGACGGTGATGAAGACCGGGCCCGATTCCGGCAGCCGCACCCCGGCCGCCGCCTGGGCCTTGCCGAACGCGGTCGGGAAGTCGTCGGCGATCCCCATCACCT
>DASUQZ010000064.1:0-2655 GCA_036280335.1 Solirubrobacterales bacterium | reverse complement strand
CCCCGAGCGCTTCACCCGCGAGCGCAAGGCGGCGCTGCCGCGCGGCGCCTACGTCCCCTTCGGCGGCGGCTCGCGGATCTGCATCGGCAAGCGCTTCGGCCAGACCGAGGTGAAGCTGGTGGCGACGAAGCTGCTGCAGCGACTCCGCCTCGAGGCGCTCCCCGGCCGGACGATCACGATCCGGCAGATGCCGACGCTCTCGCCGCGCGGCGGACTGCGGATGCGAGTCCTGCCGCGCGGCTGAACGGAGCGCGAGGGGCGCGTTCCCCTACTTGATGAACAGCATCTCCTCGTACTTCGGCAGCGGCCAGAGCTCGTCGGCGACGACGCGCTCCAGCTTGTCGGCCGCCTCGCGGACCTTGGCCATCGCCCCGAGCTGCTTGTCGCGGGCGTGGATCGCCATCTCCAGCCCCTCGAGGCCCGGATCGGCGTTCGCCGCTTCCAGCTCGCCGAGGCCGGCGACCAGCTCGTCGACCAGCCCGCGGACCTCGCCCTCGAGTGAGGAGACGCCGGCCTCGCCGATCAGGGCGAGGTGGCGCAGCGCCGCCGGCAGGATCATCGTCTTCGCGATCGAGAAGGCGGTCTCCGCCTCGATGTTGGCGCGCAGCCAGTACTGCTCGACCCAGACCTCGTAGCGCGACTCGAGCTCCTCCTTGGAGAGGACGTTGTACCTGCCGAACGCCTCGACGGTGCTGTCGGCGAGCACCTCCGGCAGCGCGTCCGGGGTCGTGCGGAGGTTCTTCAGCCCCCGCCGCTCGGCCTCCTGGTGCCACTCCTCGGAGTAGTTGTCGCCGCCGAAGCAGACCTGCTTGTTCGCCAGGTAGCTCTCTTTGACGATCTCGATCACGGCCTGCGGCATCTCCTCGCCGCTGTTCAGCTTGCTCTCGAGCTTGCCGGCGAGGTCATCGATCGCCTCGGCCGCGATCGTGTTCAGGACCGTGTTCGGGAAGCCGAGCGACATGCTCGACCCCAGCGCCCGGAACTCGAATTTGTTGCCGGTGAAGGCGAACGGCGAGGTCCGGTTGCGGTCGCCGCCGTGCAGCGGCAGCGGCGGCAGCACGGTGGTGCCGAGGTCGAGGAACGAGGCCGGCGTGTTGGGGTCGCCTTCGCCGGTCGCGATCGCCTCGAAGACTTTTTCCAGCTCGGCGCCGAGGAAGATCGAGATGATCGCCGGCGGCGCCTCGTTGGCCCCGAGGCGGTGGTCCTGGCCGATGTTGGCGACCGAGGCCCGCAGCAGGCCCTGGTGCTTGTTGACGGCCTGGATCACCGCCGCGCAGAAGAACAGGAAGTGGATGTTGTCCGCCGGAGTGTCGCCCGGGTTGAGCAGGTTGACCCCGGTGTCGGTCCCCATCGACCAGTTGTTGTGCTTGCCGGAGCCGTTGACGCCGGCGAACGGCTTCTCGTGCAGGAGGCAGACGAGTCCGTAGCGTCGGGCGACGCTCTCCAGGGTCTGCATCAGCAGCTGCTGGTGGTCGGAGCCGACGTTGGAGTTCTCGAAGATCGGCGCGATCTCGTACTGGGCCGGCGCGACCTCGTTGTGGCGGGTCTTGACCGGGATCCCGAGCCGGCGCATCTCCAGCTCGGACTCGAGCATGAAGGCGAGGACGCGCTCGGGGATCGAGCCGAAGTAGTGGTCGTCGAGCTCGTGGCCCTTCGGCGGCTTGGCGCCGAAGAGGGTGCGGCCGGTCGCGATCAGGTCGGGCCGCTCAAAGAAGTACTGCTCGTCGATCAGGAAGTACTCCTGCTCGGGGCCGACGGTGGTGAAGACGCGCTGAGCCTCGTCGTCGCCGAGCAGCCGCAGCGCTTTGATCGCCGAGCGGCTGAGCGCGTCCATCGAGCGCAGCAGCGGGATCTTGGCGTCGAGCGCCTCGCCGGTCCAGGAGGCGAAGGCGGTCGGGATGCAGAGCAGCGCCCCGTTCGGGTTCTCGAGGATGAAGGCGGGGCTGGTCGGGTCCCAGGCGGTGTAGCCGCGGGCCTCGAAGGTAGCGCGGACGCCGCCGGTCGGGAACGAGGAGGCGTCGGGCTCGCCCTGGATCAGCTCCTTGCCGGAGAAGCCGGCGAGGGCCTGGCCTTCGCCGCTCGGCTCGAAGAAGGAGTCGTGCTTCTCGGCGGTGGAGCCGGTCAGGGGCTGGAACATGTGGGTGTAGTGGGTGGCCCCGTTCTCCAGCGCCCACTCCTTCATCGCCTCGGCGACGGCGTCGGCCAGGCTCGGGTCGAGCGCCTCGCCGCCCTCGAGCGTGGTCTGCAGCTTCTCGAAGACGTCGCTCGGCAGCCGTTCCTTCTGGACGGCGACGGAGAAGACGTTCTCGCCGAAGGGATTGTTCTCCGGGAGCGTCAGGTCCTGCGCGCCGAGGGCCCCTCCGTTGGAGCTCCACTGGGCTGCGGTCACGTTCTGCTGGCGAATACGAGTCATCGGTTCGGGTCTCCCCCACTATGCGCGCGCCCGTTCCGGGCGCGGTTGGTTGAAAGTCTCAGTCCCTCGAAAAGAGCATCACAGAGCCTAATAGGGGCCAGGTGATCGCGCTTTTGTACCGCCGTACAAAGCTGGGGCTCAGGCGGTTATCCGCGTTGTCGCCGCAACCGATTTCCGGCACAGCCCACTGTGTCGGAAATCGGCTACGCGAGCGGCGTGGCGCCGAAGAGGCCGAGCGGGTG
>DASUQZ010000063.1:0-4321 GCA_036280335.1 Solirubrobacterales bacterium | reverse complement strand
CGCCGACATCTTCGGCGTCGAGGAGGCGCGGGTCAGCGTGATCCCGAACGGGATCGATCCCGACGACCTGCCCGCCCAGCCGGCCGCGGAGCTGGCGCGGCTGCGGTCGGAGTTCGCCGCCCCGGAGGAGAAGCTCGTCCTCCTGATCGGCCGCCTCGTCTACGAGAAGGGCTTCCAGCTGGCGCTGGAGGCGATGCCGCGGGTGCTCGAGGAGGCGCCGGGGACGCGGTTCCTGGTCGCCGGCTCGGGGACGCACGAGGCCGAACTGAAGCGCCAGGCGCAGGAGCTGGGCCTGATGGACCACGGCACCTTCCTCGGCTGGATCGGCGACGACGTGCTGCACTCGCTCTACCGGATCGCCGACCTGACCGTGGTGCCCTCGATCTACGAGCCCTTCGGCTTGGTCGCCCTGGAGGCGATGGCCTCCGGCTGTCCCTGCATCGTCGCCGACACCGGCGGGCTGCGCGAGGTCGTCCCCCACGAGGAGGCCGGCCTGCGCTTCCGCGCCCACGATCCCGAAGCGCTGGCGGAGGTGGCGATCCGGGTCCTCTCCGACGACGAGCTCGGCCGCCGCCTCGTCGCCGAAGCCTACGAGCATCTGCGCCGCTTCGACTGGGGCGACGTCGCCGAGCAGACGGCGGCCGTCTACGCCGAGCTAGCGGGAGCGAAGACCGCCTAGGGAGCGCTCGCTGACGGTGAAGCGGCCCCGGCCGCCGTCACCCGGCGTCCACTGGATCCCCTCGAGCAGCTCATCCGGTTCGACGCCGAGCGATCCGGCGAGCTTCATCAGCGTGTCGATCCTGGGCAGGCGGTTGCCGTGCTCGAGCAGCCCGATCTCGGTCCGGTGCAGCGAGGCGAGGCGGCCGAGCTCTTCCTGCGACATCGCCGCGCGCCGGCGGCAGCGGAAGAGGTTGCGGCCGAACCTCACCGCGACCTCCTCCGATCGGATTCTCCCGTCCCCGGCCACCGCCACAGTGTTCACGCAGAGAGTCATTGTCGGCCAGACAATACATTCCGAACCTGACGGAGACCTTGCAGGGCGGTCGCGCCGATCGGCTAGGAGATCGCGCGGTTGAGGAAGTCGACCTGGGTCTGCTTGCGCAGGATCAGGTGCTCCATCAGGTGCTCGAGGGCCTCGGAGCGCCCGTCGCGGCCGGTCGGCTCGATCGCTTCCTGGAGGGCCTCGACGGCGGCTTCCTCGCCTTCGGCCAGCGACCGGATCGCGCTCTTGACGCTGCTCTCGTGGCTGAGCTCCGCCACCTCGACGGTCGGCTCGCCGCCGAAGGAGACGATCTTTTCGATCAGCCGGCGCACGTCGGCCAGCTCGGCGTCGCCGAACTCGGTCAGCTTCGAGCCGAGCGCCTGCGCCTCGATCCCGGTCAGGCCGGCGGCGACGATCGAGTACTGCAGCGCCGAGCGGTATTGCAGCTCGAGCGCCTTGTTGAGGCGCTTCACCGCCTCCTTCTCGTCGAGCTTCTCTTCGTCCTCGGGCATGGCGTTGCCATACCCGCGGCGGGCTCTGCCTAGTCGCCGTGGGCGAGCTCGGGCGGCTGCATCGTCGTCCAGGCGTCCGGGTCGGGCTCGACGGGCCGCTCCCAGCGCAGGTCCCGCGGCGCCTCGCGCATGCGGATGATCCGCGCCGGGATGCCGCCGACCACGGCATTGGCCGGCACGTCCTTGGTGACCACCGAGTTGGTCCCGATCACCGAGTTGTCGCCGACGCTGACGCCGCGGAGGATGCAGGCGCCGTAGCCGATCCAGACGTTGTTGCCGACCTCGACGTCGCGCTTGTAGATGCCCTGCAGGCGGATCGGCCGCTCCACCTCGACCATCCCGTGGTCGAAGTCGATGAACATCGCCCGGTCGGCGATCACGCACTCCGCGCCGATCCGCACCCGCTGGTAGGCGGAGATCGTGCACTCCTGGCCCATCACGGTCTTCTCGCCGATCTCGACGACCCCCTCGTGGCAGCGGATCTTGGTCCCGTCGCCGATCCAGGTGAAGCGGCCGAAGCGGATCTCGCCCCGCGGCTCGATCTTCAGTTCCAGCCGCTTGCCGAGGAAGAAGGGGCCGTCCGAGCTCCAGCGCCAGCCGGCCGGCGTCAGCAGGCGGCGCCAGAGGTAGCGCCAGAAGAGCCGCACGTAGCGCGGCGTCAGCATTCGGTTGCGGGCCAGGAACCGGAGCACGGCGCGGCAACTTTAGACCTCTTAGACTGGCCCGGCCTTGGCTGACGTCGCCAAAACCGCCCCGCTGGCCGAGCGCCTCCTCGCCGGCGAAAAGCGGGCGCTGGCGCGGGCGATCACCCTGATCGAGTCCGACGACCCCGCCGGCTGGGACCTCGTGCGCGAGGTCTACCCGCGCACCGGCAACGCGCGGATCGTCGGCTTCACCGGCCCGCCGGGGGTCGGCAAGAGCACCCTGATCGGGGCTCTGACCGGGGAGCTGCGCAAAGCCGAGCGCGAGGTCGCGGTCCTCTCGATCGACCCCTCCAGCCCCTTCACCCGCGGCGCCCTGCTCGGCGACCGGATCCGCCTCACCGACCATTTCCTCGACCCCGGCGTCTTCATCCGCTCGATGGCCTCGCGCGGCGCCCTCGGCGGCCTCTCCGAGGCGGCGCTGCAGGTGGCGCTGATCATGGACGCTGCCGGCAAAGACGACGTCCTGATCGAGACGGTGGGGGTGGGGCAGGCCGAGATCGACATCGTCGACCACGCCGACACGATCGTGTTGGCGCTGATGCCCGGCTCCGGCGACTCGATCCAGGCTCTGAAGGCCGGGGTGATGGAGATCCCCGACGTGATCGTCGTCAACAAGGCCGACCACCCGATGACGGACACGATGGTCCGCGAGGTCCGCGGCATCCTCGCCCTCTCGCAGGATCCCGAGGGCTGGAAGGTGCCGGTGCTGCGCACCGAGGCCGCCCGCGGCGAGGGCGTCGACGAGCTGGCGGCGAAGATCGACGAGCACCGCGCCTTCATCGAGGAGAAGGGGACGCTGGCGGAGCGCCGCGCCCGCAACCTGCGCAGCGAGGTGCTCGGCATCGCCACCGTGCGGATGCGCCGCCGCCTCGAGCAGACCGTCTCCGAAGACCCGGCCACGGCCGACCTGCTGGAGCGGGTCGTGCGGCGCGAACTGGACCCCGCCACCGCGGCGAGCGAGCTGCTGGAGAAGCACGTCGATGGATGAGGCGCGCCGGCCGACCGCGGCCGAGGCGATGGGCTGGCTGGGAGCGGAGGTCGCCGAGCTGAGCGGCGATCCGGTGGGTCAGGTCCAGGGCCTCTTCGTCGACGCCGACAGCGGTGAGCCGGCCTGGCTGGTCGCCCGGCTCGGGCGCCGCCGCCGCGCCCGCGTCGTCGCGGTCCCATTCTCCACCTGCGCCGGAGCCCCCTTCGGCGTCTGGGTCGCGCAGGAGGCCGACGCGATCCGCAGCGCCCCGGTGGTCGATCCCACCCGACCTCTTCGCCGCGAGCACGAGCTGACGATCTGCGCCCACTTCGGCATCGGCGAGAAGGTCGGCCGCGCCGCCGAGGTCGCGCCCCGCGCCGAGGGCGGCATCACCGCCACCCCGCCCGGCCGGTAGAGGCTCGGTCCGCCGGATGTTGCGCTTCCGGGCCGCCGGCAAATAGAGTCTGAGTAATGCGAATGATCTATCTGATCGTGGTGCTGGCGGCGGCGCTCGCTCTTGCCGGCTGCGGGGAGGGCAGCAGCGCCGAGCCCGAGACGGCCAACGGGCCCAAGGAGGAGATGCGGGACCTGCGGGTAACGCTCGACGGCCTGGCGGGAGCCCCCAACGTCGGCATCATCATCGCCGAGGCGTACGGCTACTTCGACGAAGCGGGCCTGGATGTCCTCTACAGCGATCCGGTCCTTCCGGTGCGCCCGCTTCCCTATGTGGTGGGGGGCGACACCGAAGTCTCGGTGTCCCATCTGCCGGAAGTCGTGCTGGCACAGCAGGAAGGCGCTCCGGTCGTCGCCATCGGGAGCGTGATCCCGGAGACGACCGCCGCCTTCATCTGGCTCCCGGAGTCGAAGATCAAAGGCATTGCGGATCTCGAGGGCAAGACCATCGGAGTCCCCGGACTTCGGTTCCAGACGCGCCTTCTCGAGAGCCTCCTGGCGCAGGCCGGTCTCACGCTTGCCGACGTGAAGGTCGAGGTGGTGGACTACGAACTGGTTCCCGCTCTGACCAAAGGGCGGGTGGATGCGACCTTCGGCGGCTCCTGGAGCGTCGAGGGAGCCGAACTCCAAGCGATGGGGCTGAACCCGGTCATAACCCCCGTGCGGGACCTCGGCGTTCCCCCTTTCGAAGAACTGGTGCTGA
>DASUQZ010000062.1:0-3147 GCA_036280335.1 Solirubrobacterales bacterium | reverse complement strand
CGCGTTGCCGCGTTCGAGCTGGTCGATGGTGGCGCTGACGACCGAGCGGGCGCGGGTGGCGCGGTTGATGCGAGCCTGGATCTCCCGGTGGGACTTGTTGGTGCGGCGGGCGACGTCGGCGACCAGGCGCCTGCGCTCGGCGCGCAGCCGCTCCCGGGTCGCATAGGCCGACTCCCGCTCGGGTTCGCGGTCGGGGGTGGCGTCGGGCTTTGAGAGGGCAACCGTCTTCTTCGCCTTCGGCTTGGGATCGTCGGTCGGGAAGAGCTGAAGGGTGGTCTCGCTCATGATCGCCTCGTCCAGCTCGGCGTCGCCTGAGCTCAGGGCCGCAAAGCGGTCGCCCGGGTCGCCTCGCTCCGGCCGGGCGTCGTCGATCTCCTCGACCTCCTCCTCGGCAGTGGGCGTGAGGTCGAGCGCGTGGCGGCGCTCGAGCTCGATCTCGCGGGCCAGGGCCTTCAGCCGCGGGTCGGCCGGCATCAGCAGGTAGCTCATCTGGCGGCGCGGACCCGGGGTGGCCCGGATGAAGCGGCCGACCACCTGGCGGAAGAAGAGCTCGGTTCGGGCCGCCGTCGCGTAGACGCCGACCCGCAGGCGGGGGATATCGACCCCCTCGGAGACCATCAGGACCGAGACCAGCCAGCGCCGGTCGGAGGAGGCGAACTCGGCGATGCGCCGGCTGGCGCCGGGCTCGTCGCTCATCACCAGCTCCGGCTGCTCGCCCGAGATCGAAGCGAGCCGCGCCGCGATCGCCCGCGCGTGATCCTGGTCGGAGGCGATGACCAGGCCCCCGGCGTCGGGGTGCCCGTCGCCGCGCACCTCGCTCAGCCTGGCGTCGCCGTCGCGCAGCACCTCGCCCATCCACTCGCCATCCGGGCTGAGCGCCGTCCGCAGGCGCCGGGCCGCCTCGGCCGCCGGCAGGGCGAGGTCGAAGTCGGCGCTGCGCAGCCGCCCGTCCGAGATCCACTCCATCTCGCCGTCGTACGGCAGGAAGGTGATCGGGCGGCACACCCGGTCGACCAGCGCCTGCGGGTAGCCGTAGGTGTAGTCGGCCCGGCTGAGGCCGTCCTCGTCGTAGGTGACCCAGGGAATGGCCGAGTTGTCGGAGCGGAAGGGCGTTCCGGAGAGGAGCAGCCGGAAGCGGGCGCCGTCGAAGGCCTTGCGGGTCTGCAGGCCCCAGGCGGCCTGATCGCCCATGTGGTGAGGCTCGTCGGCGATCAGCAGGGTCGGCCGCCGGGTGGCGGCTAGCCGGTGCACCTCCGGCCCGGCCGCGATCGTCTGGTAGGTGACGGCGACGCCGTGGAAGTCCGGCGACTCCTGCCCGTCCGAGTTCGGCCTGTTCGGCTCGAGGTCGATGCCGTAGCGGCCCGCGTCGGCGGCCCACTGGCGGCAGATGTGGGTGGTCGGGCCGGCGACGACGACCCGCGAAACCATCCCGGCGCTCAGCATCCGGTGGGCGATGTGGAGGCCGAAGGTGGTCTTGCCGGCAGCCGGCGTGGCCGAGGCGAGGAAGCTGGTGGCCGAGTGCGCCCGCACGGCCGCGGCCGCCTCCTCCTGCCAGGCACGGAGGCGCCGGGAGGCGGGCCAAGCCGGAAGCGATCGCGCACGCGCCCCGCGGTCGACCGGGTGCTGAGAATCGTCGTACAAGGGCGCGCCACAATAGGGCCGCTCGCGGTCGGAGGACGGCCGACCCGGCTACGCAGCGATTGCGCTACGGGATCGGGAAGTTTGACCGGGGGGACTCCAGGGGAAGGAGGGGGCCGCAACCCTCAATCGACTGGAGGACCGCTGTGGACATCGTCACGATCCTGATCATCGTCATCCTCGTCCTGCTCGCGATCTACCTGTTCCAGCGCGTCTTCTGATCTGGCGCGGCCTGGATTGCGATTTCTCGGAAATTGCGAGAGCGGCGGGCGCTCTAGAGATTCTTTCTTGACTACGACCTGACATTTGTAAAGCGCACCCGTTTGTAGGGATGCACGTGCAACGGGCGTCGTGGTCGCTGACTGGTCGTCTGCGACGCCCGTTCCAAGTGCGGCTGCCCGTCAGGCGGCCGTACTGAGAGAATGGCGCGAATGGAGGGCTCACGGCAGTACGACCTCGCTCTGTTCGGCGCCACCGGATTCACCGGCGGCCTCACCGCCGCCTACCTGGCGGCCCACGTCCCGGAGGGGATGCGATGGGCTCTCGTCGGCCGCAACCGCGCCAAGCTCGAGGCCGTGGCCTCCCGCCTGGCGGCGGAGGCACCGACGGCGCCGGCGCCCGACCTGCTCGAGGCCGACGTCGGCGACCGGAGCGCCCTGGACGAGGTCGCCCGGGCGACCCGGGTTGTCGCCACCACCGTCGGTCCCTACGTCCTCTACGGCGAGCCCCTGGTGGCGGCCTGCGCGGCGGCGGGGACCGACTACGTCGATCTCACCGGGGAGCCGGAGTTCGTCGACCGGATGTGGATCGAGCACCACGCCGAGGCGCAGCGCACCGGCGCCCGGCTGATCCATTCCTGCGGTTTTGACTCGATTCCGCACGACCTCGGCGCCTACTTCACGGTCCAGCAGCTGCCGGAGGGGGTGCCGCTGACGGTCAACGGCTACGTGAAGACCAACGCGCGCTTCTCCGGCGGCACCTACCACTCGGCCGTCACCGGCTTCTCCCGCGCCCGGCAGACGCTCAGCGCCGGGAAGGAGCGGCGGCAGCGCGAGTCCTGGCCGGGCGACCGCAAGATCCATGCGGCGCCGGCGCGGATCCACCGCGACGGGCGGCTCGGCGGCTGGACGGTGCCGCTGCCGACGATCGACGGGATCGTGATCCGCCGCTCCGCCGCCGCCCTCGACCGCTACGGCCCGGACTTCACCTACGGCCACAACATGGTCGCCAAGCACCTCGCCACGGTCGGCGGCCTCGCCGCCGGCGTCGGCACCGCCTTCGGGCTCGCCCAGCTGCCGCCGACCAGGAAGCTGCTGCTGAGGATGAAAAAGCCGGGGGAGGGGCCGAGCGAGGCCGAGCGCGAGCGCAGCTGGTTCAAGGTCGTCTTCGTCGGCGAGGGCGGGGGGAAGCGCGTCGTCACGGAGGTCGCCGGCGGCGATCCCGGCTACAGCGAGACCTCGAAGATGCTGGCCGAGTCCGCCCTCTGCCTCGCCTTCGACGACCTCCCCG
>DASUQZ010000061.1:0-12956 GCA_036280335.1 Solirubrobacterales bacterium | reverse complement strand
GCAGCACCCCGGCGAAGACCGCGAGCGCCGCGGCCCCCAAACCGCGGCGGGTCGGCGGCCACCAGCGCCGCCTCTGTCTCGCCGTGGAGGGCACGGAAGAAGCTTCGCCTCCGCTGGGCAAAGAGCCGGTAAAGGCGGCTGAAAAAGACGGGCAAGCTCAGGCCGCTACGGGTTCTCCCTCGGCTTTAGCCGGCAGCGGCTGGGCGAGCGGGTGCGCGTTCACCTGGCTCACCGGCAGCTCGACCGTGCGCCGCAGCCGCGCCGGCAGGCCGATCGCCAGCCAGCGGGAGATCATCCGCGGCAGGGTCGAGACGACGATCTCGTCGAACTCGCGAACGTGGAGGACGTCGCCGACGGCGGCGAAGGGGTCGGGGTCGCCGACGATCACCTCGTCGAGCTCGAGGCCGGACTGCCGCATCCGCCGCGCCGCCCGATCGGCGCGCAGCGCCGCCTCGGCCCACCCCGCCTTCATGTCGGCCGCCCAGGAGAGCCCGTGGGGCACCGCCGGCACCAGCAGGGCGAAGCTGGTCGGCCGCTCGGCCGCGCGCCGGCACAGCGCCTCGATCAGGTCAGGCGAGTCGGCGGTCCGGTTGGCGACCACCAGGATCTTCTGCTTCGTCATCAGCGCCTCCTTGGTCCTTTGCGAGGGGGTACGGGCGGAGCTTGCCCGCGGTTCGGCAAAGGAACCGAAAAGCCGCCTAAAAGGCTGATGAAAAAGCCGGGCTAGCCGATCGCGACCATGCGCTCGATCGGGATCCGCGCCCGCTCGGCGATCTCCGGCGGCACGCTGACCTCGAACTTCATCTCCAGCAGCGAGTCGCGCAGCTTCGGCAGCGTGATCATCTTCATGTAGCTGCAGAAGGCCATCCGGTTGGCCTCGATCAGGTGCGCCCGCGGCGCCGCCTGCTGCAGCGGGTAGAGCATCCCGTTCTCGGTGGCGACGATGAACTCGCCGTCCGGGTTCTCTTCGACGTGCTTCTGCATCCCGGAGGTGGAGAGCATGTGGACGCCCTCGGGGTCGATGTCGCCCGAGGCGACGTACTCCATCGCCTGGGTCGAGCAGCCGCACTCCGGGTGGATCAGGAACTCGGCGTTCGGGTGTTCCTCGCGGGTGCGGACGATGTCCAGCGGCTTGATCCCGGCGTGGACGTGGCACTCGCCGTCCCAGATGTGGAAGCGGCCACGGCGCTCCGGTTCGTCGGCCAGCCCGGTCTCGCGCTCGACGAAGGCGCCGAGCCACATGTCCGGGCCGAAGAGGATCTCGGTGTCGCGCCCGTGCTCGGCCCAGATGTGTTCGACCACCTTGACCGCGTTGGAGGAGGTGACGCAGTAGTCGGTCTCCGCCTTCACCTCGGCCGAGGTGTTGACGTACATCACGACCAGGGCGCCGGGGTGCTGCGCCTTCCAGGCGCGCAGCTGCTCGGCGGTGATCGAGTCGGCCAGCGAGCAGCCGGCTTCGAGATCGGGGATCAGCACCGTCTTCTCGGGCGAGAGGATCGAGGCCGTCTCGGCCATGAAGTGGACGCCGCAGAAGGCGATCGCCTCGGCGTCGGTGGCGGCCGCCTGGCGCGAGAGGCCGAGCGAGTCGCCGAGGTAGTCGGCGACGTCCTGGATCTCCGGCAGCTGGTAGTTGTGGGCGAGGACGACCGCGTTGCGCTGCTCCGCGAGCACGCGGACTTCGTCGCTGATCTCAGCGATCTGCTCCGGGCTCAGCTCCGGTGCGAAAGTAGGTTGGATCGTCGGGAGCTCCTGCATGAGCCCTTCCTTTCCTGATGTTCGCCGGCGGGACTGGGTCCGGACCGGTCGAATGAACGTCTCTGGATTCTAGCCGACGGGATCGTCCGTCTAGCCTTCTCGGCATGCCGGAGCTGCCGGAGGTCGAGATCGCCGTCCGCCGCCTCGACGCCGCCCTTGCCGGAGCCGAGGTGGAATCGGCTCTGGCGCCGGGGATGAACGTGATGAAGACCTTCGACCCGCCGCTGGACGCGCTGGCCGGGCGGGAGCTGACGGCGGTGCGGCGGATCGGCAAGATGCCGGTCGTCGAGTTCGGCGACTTGGCTCTGCTGATCCACCTGATGTCGGCGGGCCGCCTGCGCGTCCACGACAAACGTGCCTCGCTGCGGGACAAAGCCTCGCGGGTCCTGGTCCGGCTGAGCGACGGCCGCGAGCTGCGGCTGCGCGAGATGGGGACGAAGCAGCGCGCCTGGGCGAAGCTGCTGGCCGCCGACGCGGTCGCCGCGGACGAGATGGTCGCGAGCCTCGGGCCGGAGGCCTGGCCGCCGCCGCCGCTGGAGGAGCTCGCGGCGGCGATCGACCAGCCGCGCCACCTGCACCCGCTGCTCCGCCACCAGAGAGACATCGCCGGGATCGGCCGCTCCTGGGTCGACGAGATCCTCTGGGAGGCGCGGCTCTCCCCCTTCAGGAAAGGCTCGGAGCTGGAGCCCGAGGAGGTCGAGCGGCTGCACGCCGCGCTGCACGTGCTCGGCGACGCGATCGACCACTATGAGGCGAAGGTCGGCCCCGAGGTCCCCGACAAAGTCCCGAAGCCGCTGAAGATCCACAAGCACGAGGGCGAGCCATGCCCACGCTGCGGGACCACGCTGGAGGCCGTCTACTTCTCAGAGCACCAGACGACCTACTGCCCACAGGAGCAAACGGGTGGCCGCGTCCTCAAAGACCGTCGCCTCTCGAAACTCCTGAAGTAGCTAAGCCGTCTCGAGCAGCATCGAGAAGTCCAGCGTCGGCGCTGAGTGGGTCAGCGCGCCGATCGAGATGAACTCGACGCCGGTCTCGGCGATCTCGCGGACGTTCTCGAGGGTGACGCCGCCGGAGGCCTCCAGGGAGACGCCGTCGGCGCCGCCGGCGTTCTCGTCGCGCAGGGCGACCGCTTCGCGCATCGAGGCCGGGCTCATGTTGTCGAGCAGCAGCCGGTCGACGCCCATCCCGAGGGCGTAGGCGGCCTCGTCGAGGTTGCGGACCTCGACCTCGATCGCCATCTCCGGGTGCGCGGTGCGGGCGGCGTGGACCGCCTTGGCGAGGCCGCCGGCGAGCTCGATGTGGTTCTCCTTGATCAGGATCGCGTCGTAGAGGCCGAGGCGGTGGTTGATGCCGCCGCCGGCCGCGACCGCAGCCTTCTCCAGGTGGCGCAGGCCCGGCGTGGTCTTGCGGGTGTCGAGGATCGTCGTGCCGGTGCCGACCACCGCCTCCGCGTAGCGCGCCGTCAGCGTCGCGATCCCGGAGAGGCGGCCGAGGAAGTTCAGCGCCGTCCGCTCCGCCGCCAGCAGGGCCCGCGCCGAGCCGCTCGCCAGCAGCACCTCGGCAGGCACGTCCTCGCGCCACTGCCCCTCGACGACGAGGTTGTCGACGTCCTCCACCCCGCACTGCCGCATCGTCTCGGCAACGACCGCCAGCCCGTAGACGACCCCCGGCTTTTTCTGGACGATCCGCGCCCGCGCCCGCGCCTCCTCGGGCACCGTCGCCTCCGAGGTGACGTCGCCCTCGCCGAGGTCCTCGGCCAGCGCCCGCCCGACGAGCTCCTCTATCTCCTCAGCCTGCTCGATCATCGCGGCAGCCTAACGAGCTTGCGATTGAGCACCCTGGGAGTGTCGAATCGCAAGTTCGTCTCGTCGGGTCTCACGTTTCGCCTCCCGGACACGTTTAATCCCACAGAGTGACCGCGCTGCCGCCGTTTCAAACCGTCCTGGACGAGCATTCCGACGCCGTGATGGCGATCCTGCGCGGCGCCGTCGGCCGCGACGGCGCCGAGGACTGCTTCCAGGAGACCTTCCTCGCCGCCCTGCGCGCCTATCCGAAGCTCGGCGACGCGCGCAACCTGCGCGGCTGGTTGCTGACGATCGCCCATCGCAAGGCGGTCGACTACCACCGCGCCAACGGCCGCCGGCCGGTCCCGGTGGCCGAGGTGGCGGAGGCCGCCGTCCCGGACGGGATGCCCGAGCCCAACGAGCGGCTCTGGCCGGCGGTTGCGGCACTGCCGCCGAAGCAGCGGGCGGCGGTGGCGCTGCGCTACGGCAGCGACCTCCCGCACGGCGAGATCGCCGCCGCGCTCGGCTGCTCGCCGGAGGCGGCGCGGCGCAGCCTGCACGAGGGGCTGAAGCGACTGCGAAAGGAGCTGGCATGAGCACCACGACGGATTCCGCGATCGACAGGTTCAGGGCGCGGGCAGCCGAGGAGGGACTGCTCGACGTCGCCTACACGCGCGCCGACTCTCCCTTCGGGCCGCTGCTGCTGGCCAGGACCCGCAAGGGACTGGTCCGGGTCGGCCTGCCCAACCAGGACGCCGACGAGCTCCTCGTCGACCTCGCCGAGCGGGTCTCCCCGCGCGTGCTCGAGGCCCCCGCCGAGCTCGACGAGGTCCGCCGCGAGCTCGACCTCTACTTCGAGGGCAAGCTCGACCGCTTCGACCTGCCGCTCGACTGGCGGCTCAGCGGCGGCTTCCGCCAGAAGGTGCTGCGGGCGATCAACCGCATCCCCTACGGCCAGACCCGCAGCTACACCGAGATGGCCCGCACCGCCGGCAACGAGCGCGCCGTCCGCGCCGCCGGCACCGCCTGCGGCAGCAACCCGATCCCGCTGGTCGTCCCCTGCCACCGCGTCCTGCGCACCGGCGGCGCCCTCGGCGGCTACGGCGGCGGCCTGCCGATGAAGCGGGCGCTGCTGGAGCTGGAGGGCGTACTGGACGAAAGGTCCAGTTCCTAAAGAAGCCCGGCGCCGGTTCCGATGCAGGGGCCATGCGGAAACTGCCCCTGCTTCTCGCCCTCCTGCTGCTCTCCGTCCTTCTCGCCGCCGCCACGGCGCAGGCATCCCTCCTGCCTCTAGCTCCGCAGCCGGCGCCGCCCTTCGTCGCGGAACCCGAAGAAGAAGACGAAGGCGAAGAACCCGAAGAAGCCGAAGACGCCGCCGAAGACGCTCAGATCGAACGCGAAATCTGCGAAGAAGAACCGGAACTCTGCGAAGAAGAACCCGCCAACGGCAACGGCAAGGGCAAGAAGGACGACCAGTGCCTGCTGAAGAAGGCGAGCGCGACCGTCACCGCCAACCCCGGCAAGCGCCGGCTGCGCCTCACCGTCCACTACAGGACGTCGAAGCCGGCGACGGTCAACGTCGAGGCCCTGCTGCGCAGCGCCAAAGGGACCGTCTACCTCGGCAACGACCACGCCCGCTTCCGGCGCTCAGGCGTCTACCGCGACACCTACCGGCTGGCCGAGAAGCAGATGAAGAAGGCGGTGACCGCCCGCGAGTTCGAGGTAGAGCTGCAGGTCGTCAACACGCCGCCCTCCTGCCGGGTCGAGCTCACCGCCCACCGCGGCGGCGCCAAGAAGCTGCTCTGGTCCTGAGCCGGAGCGGTCAGTCCAGCGTCTCGCCCAGCCAGGCGACGGCGTCGCGCAGGTGGGCGGGGTCGATCTGGTGGCCGAGCTCCGACTCCCGGTAGGTGACGTCGAGGCCGCCCTCCTCGAGCAGCTCGCGGGCGCGCTCGGCGAACTCGATCCCGATGATCGGGTCGCGCCGTCCGTGGCTGACGAAGACGGGGGTGCCTTTCCGATCGGCGAGGTGCGGCTCCCACCCCTCCACGGTCGGCACGAAGCCGCTGAGGGCGAGGATCCCGGCGACGTGGGGGCGGTCGCCGCCGAGCCCCATCGCGTAGCTCATCACCGCCCCCATCGAGAAGCCGCCGAGGACGGTGCGCTCGGGCCCCACCCCGCCCTCCTCCCAGAGCCGGTCGTGCAGGTCGGCGAGCGCCGCCCGGGCCGCCTCGAAGGTCTCGCGGTCCGGGTAGCCGACCCGCGGCACCACGTACCAGTGGTAGCCGGGCGAGCCGGGGAGCCGCAGCGGCGCCCGCGGCGTCACCACCCGCAGCCGCCGCTCCGGGTCGAGGTGGTCGGCGAGCCCGATCAGGTCGCGCTCGTCGGTGCCGCGGCCGTGGTGGAGCACCAGCAGCCCCTCGGCTTTGCCGCTCGCCGCCCGTTCCTGGTGGAAGAGCGGCTCCATCCCTAGCTGGCGGAGGCCGCCGCGGTCTTGTTGAGGTAGTCGCGGACGAACTCGTCGAGGTCGCCGTCGAGCACCCTCTGCACGTCGCCGACCTCGTACTCGGTGCGGTGGTCCTTGACCATCGTGTACGGGTGCATCACGTAGCTGCGGATCTGCGAGCCCCAGGCGACTTCTTTGACCTCGCCCCGCTGCTTGGCCAGCTCCTCGGAGCGTTTGCGCTCCTCCAGCTCGATCAGCTTCGAGCGCAGCAGCTGCATCGCCACCGCCCGGTTCTGCAACTGCGAGCGCTCGTTCTGGCACTGGACGACGACGCCGGTCGGGACGTGGGTGATCCGCACCGCGGAGTCGGTCTTGTTGACGTGCTGGCCGCCGGCCCCGGAGGCCCGGTAGGTGTCGATCCGCAGATCGGCGTCGTCGATCTCCACGTCGACGCTGTCTTCGACCACCGGGCCGACGTCGACCTGGGCGAAGCTCGTGTGGCGGCGGGACGAGGAGTCGAAGGGCGAGATCCGGACCAGCCGGTGGACGCCGCGCTCGGCGGCGAAGAGGCCGTAGGCGTTCTCGCCGCGGGCGATGAAGGTCGCCGACTTGAGACCCGCCTCCTCCCCCGGCGAGGCCTCGACCATCTCGACGTCGAAGTTGCGCCGTTCGGCCCAGCGCAGGTACATCCGCAGCAGGATCTCGGCCCAGTCCTGGGAGTCGGTGCCGCCGGCGCCGGCGTGGACGGTGACGACGGCGTCGCCGGCGTCGTACTCGCCGCTGAACAGCCGCGCCTCCTCGAGCTCGGCGAGCCGGCGCTCGACGGAGCCGAGCTGGGCGTTCAGCTCCGCCGCCATCTCCTCGTCCTCGGCGGCCATCTCCGCCAGGTCGTCGAGGTCGGCGACGTCCTGCTCCAGCCCGCGGAACATCTCCAGGCGGCGCTGCGCCCGCGCGTGGGCGGCCGAGGTCCTGGCGGCGGTCTCCTGGTCGTCCCAGAAGCCGGGCCGGCCCATCTCCTCCTCGAGCCGGGAAGCTTCCTGCTCTAGCGCAGCGGGGTCAAAGGTAGTCCGCGAGCAGGGACAACTGCTCCCGGACAGCGGCCAGGCGAGGCGCTACGGGTTCGCTCTGCGCGGTATCGGCCATGCCGCAAGACTACCCGGGGAGGAAGCTGCCTTGACGCAGCGCTTCGGCGCGGTCGTCATAGGGACGCCAGCTGAGGATCCTGCGGTCGCGCAGCTCGAAGGCCCAGGCCATCTCGTCCACCCCCGCCAGGCTGTCGTCGTCTTCCCAGTGCCAGTGGCGCTTGATCAGCGCCACCGCGCGGCCGCCGCCGCTCTCGGTCCCGTCCTCGTAGAGCTGCTCGAGCTCGATCGTCTGCTGCACCCCGCCGGGCGCCCGCGTCGCCCAGACCCGCGCCGCCTCCCGGCCCTTGCGCAGCCCCCGGCTCGCGTGCAGCTCGACCTCTGGGTCGAGCACCGCGACGAATGCGTCCAGATCCCGCTCGTTGAACGCCCGAATGAACTCGCGAACCGGATCAGTCATGCGCCCTCAGGCGCCGTGGCACTTCTTGTACTTCTTGCCGCTGCCACACCAGCAGGGATCGTTGCGGCCGATGTTCTCTTTCTCGTCCTTGACCACGGTCTCGACGACGTCGCCGCTGCCAGGGCTGGCGGCGCCCGCGGCGGCGACCTCGGAGGCGGTGGCCCCGGCCGTCGCGGCGACCTGCTGCAGCGCCGAGGGCTGGTTCTCCAAGGTGCCGCCCGAGTAGGAGAGGGCCGTCGCTTCGCCCTCGCCGTTGGTGGCGGCGGCCGCTCCGACTTCCTGCTGGATTTCGACTTCGGCGCGGTAGACCAGTTTCGAGAACTCGTCCCAGATCGAGTGCATCAGTTCTTCGAACATCGAGTAGCCCTCGTTTTTGTAGGCGACGAGGGGGTCGATCTGGGCGAACCCGCGGAGGTGGATGCCTTCGCGCAGGTAGTCCATGTCGAAGAGGTGTTCGCGCCAGCGGTTGTCGATCACCTGCAGCAGGATCGAGCGCTCCAGGTACCGCATCAGCTCCTCGCCGAGCTGCTCTTCGCGCTCGTCGTAGGCGTTCATCGCGTCGTCGTCGAGGGCTTCCTTCAACTGCTCTTTGTCGACCGTCTCCGGCGCCAGGCCGCCGACCTCGATCGAGACCGGCCAGATCTGGCGCAGCTGCGTCTCCAGCTCCTCCAGGTCCCATTCCTCGAGCAGCTCGCCGGCCGTGTACTCGTCGACCAGCCGCTCGATCACGCCCTCGACTTCGTCGCGCCCGATCTCGGACATGTCGCGGCCTTCGAGGATTTCGCGGCGGTAGCGGTAGATCACCCGCCGCTGCTCGTTCATCACGTCGTCGTACTCGAGCACGCGTTTGCGGATCAGGAAGTTCTGCTCCTCGACCTTCTTCTGGGCGTTCTCGACGGTTTTCGTCAGCATCTTCGCTTCCAGCGGCACTTCGCCGCCCTCGTCGTCGGTCGGCCCGAGTTTGTCGAGGATGTTGTAGATGCGGTCGCCGGCGAAGAGGCGGATGACGTCGTCTTCGGCGGAGAGGAAGAAGCGGGACTCGCCGGGATCGCCCTGGCGGCCGGAGCGACCGCGCAGCTGGTTGTCGATCCGCCGCGACTCGTGGCGCTCGGTGCCGCAGATGAAGAGCCCGCCAAGCTCGCGCACTTCTTCGCCTTCGGCTTTGCACTGCGGCTCCAGCTCGGCCGTCTTCTCGGCCAGCGCCTCCTCGTAGCCCTCGCTCTCGGGCGTTATCCCCTGCTTTTTCAGCTCGGCCATCGCCAGGTGCTCGGGGTCGCCGCCGAGCTTGATGTCGACGCCGCGGCCGGCCATGTTGGTGGCGATCATCACCGCGCCCTTGTGGCCGGCCTGGGCGATCAGCTCGCCCTCTCGTTCGGCGTGCTCGGGCTTGGCGTTGAGGACCGAGTGCTTGATCCCCTGGCGCTTGAGCGCGTCGGAGATCATCTCCGAGACCTCGACCGAGACGGTTCCGACGAGGACCGGCTGGCCCTTTTCGTGGCGGGCGACGATTTCGTCGAGCACCGCCTTCCACTTGCCGTCCTTGGTCTTGAAGATCTGGTCGTTCTGGTCGAGCCGGACCATCGGCATGTTGGTCGGGATCTCGACCACCGGCATCTTGTAGATCTTCATGAACTCGGTCGCCTCGGTGAGGGCGGTGCCGGTCATCCCGGAGAGCTTGTCGTAGAGCCGGAAGTAGTTCTGCAGGGTGATCGTCGCCAGGGTCTGGTTCTCCTCGCGGATCGCCACCCCCTCCTTCGCCTCGACCGCCTGGTGCAGTCCCTCCGACCAGCGGCGCCCCTCGAGGATGCGGCCGGTGAACTCGTCGATGATCATCACCTCGCCGTCGATCACCGCGTAGTCGTCGTCCTTCTTGTAGAGCGACTCCGCCTTCAGCGCCTGGACGAGGTGGTTGACGAGGCTGCCGTGCTCCCCCATGTAGAGGTTGTCGATGCCGAGGAATTCCTCCGCTTTCTTGACGCCGGCCTCGGTCGGGGCGACCGTCTTGTGCTTCTCGTCGTACTCGTAGTCGTAGTCGACCTCGGAGGTGTCGCGGGATTCGCCCAGCGACTTCAGTCTCTGTTTCGCCGGCACGCCCTGCATCTGCTTGGCGAGGCGGGCGAAGGTGTAGTAGGTCTGGGCCGCCTGTTCGGGGGCGCCGGAGATGATCAGCGGCGTCCGCGCCTCGTCGATGAGGATGTTGTCGACCTCGTCCACGATCGCGAAGTGGTGGCCGCGCTGGACACAGTGCTCGAGCGCATCGGCCATGTTGTCGCGCAGGTAGTCGAAGCCGAACTCGGAGTTCGTGCCGTAGACGATGTCCATCGCGTATTTGCGCTGGCGGGCGGCGTGGTCGTCGTAGTCCTGGACCGCGGCGACGCTGCAGCCGAGCGCGTCGTAGATCGGCTTCATCCATTCGGAGTCGCGGCGGGCCAGGTAGTCGTTGACGGTGACGACGTGGACGCTGTCGCCGGCCAGCGTGTTGAGGAAGACGGGCAGGGTCGCGGTCAGGGTCTTCCCCTCGCCGGTCTTCATCTCGGCGATCGCCCCGTCGTGGAGGACCATGCCGCCGATCAGCTGCACGTCGTAGTGGCGCTGCCCGGTTGAGCGGCGCGAGGCCTCGCGGGTCAGCGCGAAGGCCTCCGGCAGGAGGTCGTCGAGCGGCTCGCCGTTGCGGGCACGCTCGCGGAGGGAGTCCGCCTCCTCGCGGATCTCCTCGTCGGAGAGCGCTTCCATCTCCGGCTCATAGCGGTTGATCGCCTCCGCGCGCTTCTGGTAGGCCTTGAACTTCCTTCCCTCTCCCGCGCGCAGCGCCTTCGTTACGAGGTCCATCGCTGGCATTGGTCAAGAGTAGCGGTGCCGGGTGGGGCGCCGGCCCCTCCCTGGCGGAGAACTTCCGATTGACCCTTGCCTCTACCCACTTTCGGGTCTACGATCGTGACGGAACCCACAAGGAGGCGCTCATGCGGATAGAGATTCGGGGTCGAAACGTCGAGATGACGGACGAGCTGCGTGAGATGGTGAGGAAACGCTTCCACCGGCTGGGGCGGCAGGTATCGCCGCTGGCGACGATGGAAGTCGTCCTCTCCGAGGAGCGCAACCCACGGATCGCCGACAGCCAGGTAGCGGAGGCGACGTTCTACCTGAAGGGGGTGACGCTGCACGCTCGGGAGCGCTCGCCGGAGATGACCCACTCCGTGCACGAGCTTGCCGAGGACATGCATCGACAGGTGAAGAAACATCGAGAGCTGCGTCGCAAGCGCCGCCGCACGCGGCGGCTTGTCGACCAGATGCGGGGCCGCCCGGCCGAGGCACGGCCGTAGGGCCGCGGAGAGCCAACTAGAGGCGCCGGGAAAAGGTCACCGCCACCACGCGGGACGCCCCCACGGCTCGGAGCGCGCGAGCGCAGGCCGTGAGGGTGGCCCCGGTGGTGAGTACGTCGTCAACCAGGAGGGCGCTGCGGGGAGCGGCGCCCTTCGCATGGATGCGGGGCGGGTGGCCGACCCGCTCCGCCCGGCGGCGCCCGACCTGCCGCCCGCTCCCCCGCCGTTCGAGGCAGCAGGAGAGCGGCGCTTCCAGCCGCGCCGCCAGAGCGGTGGCGAGCTCCCCGGCCGGGTCGAAGCCGCGGCGGCGCAGGCGGGGCGGGGCGGGCGGCACCGGCACCACGGTCCCGCTCAGCATGTGAGCCGGCGCCAGCCACTCGATCCGCTCCGCCATCAGGTCCGCCACCGGCAGCAGGCGCCGGAACTTCAGCGCCGCGACCAGGTTGCGGGCGACCCCCTCGTAAGGCGCCGACGACCAGGCCTTGTCCAGCCCCGCCGGTCCGCTCCCCAGCAGCGGGTCCGCGTCGGCCAACCGCCTCGCGCACCGCGTGCAGACGATCGCCTCCGACCGGCACGACCGCCCGCAAGACGCGCACAGCGCCGGCACCAGCGCCACCTCGATAGTCGGCAGAAGCTCCACACCCCGAGCCTGCCCGGCGCGGCCGCACGCGTGGCGCGCACAAAGCAAATTCTTCGTGCCGTCTCTGAGGAGGGGGCCGATGCACCTCCTCCGGAATTGACCTCTGGCAGACGCTGTTTCGCGAAACCGCAAAAACTCCTCTTGAGGCTGAGTTTTTGCGGTCTCGTGAAGGGGCAGTCTGCCGCGCGCCGTCTTGAGAGGGTGTCGGTGTCCCTCGGAGGAATGTTCGGCGACATGCAATCTGGTTCTTGCGCGGCGAAGCCGCGCGGCGTGTTCTCCCCGACCGGAGGGAGGGGAGGTCAATTCCGGAGAGGGATACCGACACCCTCTCCAGCAGACGCGTCTGAGTTCAGCTGCGGGCGCCGGCGATGGCGCCGATCAGGAGCTGGCGGGCGGGGATCTCGGCGTTCGGGAGGGCGATGACTTCTTTGAGCCGGCAGCCGTCGCCGACGCGGACGTCGTCGCCGATCACGGCCGGGCCGTCGATGCGGACGTCGTCGCCGATCTCGCAGCCGGGGCCGAGCAGGACGGGACCGACCAGGTCGGGCTCCCCCTCCATCCGCTCGCCGCTGCGGAAACCGTCGACCAGCTCCCCCTCCCGCTCCACCCGCACCGCCCCGGTGAGGGCGTCGATGTTGCCCTCCCGCAGCTCCTCGAGGTTGCCGATGTCGTTCCAGTAGGCCTCGATCTCGTGCGAGTAGAAGGGGACGTCGCTCTCCAGCAGGCGCGGGAAGACGTCCATCGCCCAGTCGGCGAAGCCCTCCGGGTCGCCAGGGCCGGCGGCCTTGCTCGTCCCCGGCGGCGGGAAGAAGTCGAAGATCTCGGAGCGGAACATGTAGATGCCGCAGTTGGCGAGGTCGGAGAGCGCTTCGGAGGGGTCCGGCTTCTCCTGGAAGCCCTGGACCCGGCCGTCGGAGCCGACGATCGCGACCCCGAACTGGCTGGTGTCCTCGACCCGCTTCATCGCCAGCGTCGCGATCCCGTCGAGGGACTCGTGGAACTCCCGCATCGCCCGCAGGTCGATGTCGGTCAGCGCGTCGCCGGAGATCACGAGGAACGAATTGCCGAGGAAGCCGGCGGCGTTGCGGACGCCGCCGGAGGTGCCGAGCAACCGCTCCTCGCGGCTGTAGGTGAGGGAGACGCCGCTGCCCGAGCCGTCGCCGAAGTAGTCCTCGATCAGGTCCGGGAACCAGTGCAGGTTGGCGATCGTCTCGGTGAAGCCGTGGCGGGCGAGCAGGCGCAGGATGTGCTCCATCACCGGCTTGTTGAGGACCGGGACCATCGGCTTCGGCATCCCGTAGGTGATCGGCCGCAGCCGCGTCCCCAGCCCCGCCGCCAGAACCATCGCCCTCATCCCGCCATCCCCTCCTTCAGCTTCTCGATCGCCTCGATGCTTTCCGGGTCGACCCCGCGCAGCTCGGCCAGCTTCAGCGAGACGAGGTCGCCCAGCAGCGTCGCCCAGAGCAGGC
>DASUQZ010000060.1:0-2262 GCA_036280335.1 Solirubrobacterales bacterium | reverse complement strand
CGCCGCCGGCGCCGGCGGCGACAAGGTCCAGTCCCTCGGCGGCAAGGACGTCGTCTGCGGCGAGGGCGGCCCCGACCAGCTGGCGGGCGGCGCCGACGCCGACACCCTGCTCGGCGGACCGGGCCGGGACGTGCTGAAAGGCGCCGGCGGAGCCGATCGCCTGCAGGGCGGCCCAGGCGCCGACAAACTGCTGGGCGGCCCTGGCGCGGACAAAGCCAAGCAGTAACGCGGTGGGCTGATGGAGCCAGCCGGGATCGAACCGGCGACCTCCTGCTTGCAAAGCAGGCGCTCTTCCAGCTGAGCTATGGCCCCGTTCTGCGGATTGTAAGTGGCGAGCGCTAGCCCGCCAGGCCCATCAGCAGCTGGGAGTGGTCGTTCGGGTCGACCTTGACCGGCACGGTGGCGCCGGGCTGGAGCTGGCCGATGATCGCCGGGGAGACGACCTGGGTGTGGGTGACCTCCGAGGTCTGGCCGTTGACGTCGACCGTCATCTGGAACTGGAGCTCGGGCTGCATGTTCACGGTCTTGCCGGTGGCGACCATCTGCTGGATCGTCGCGGTGCCGTCGACGCCTTCGTTGGCGAGCTTCTCGGCCAGCGCCTGGTCGGCCTGGACCTGCTGCATCATCTGGTTCGCCTGGGCGACGCCGTCCTTCATCATTTTGAAGCTGCCGCCGCGTTCCTTGGTCATTTCCTTGCCGGCCTTGTTGAGGTCGCGCATGTCCTTGAAAAAGCCCATCCGAACTCCCTTTCGTAGGAGGGGCTCCCGCTCCCCCTTGGTTTGTCGAGCCGACCATATCCGGCGGGGCCGCTCCCTGGGATAAATTCCGATGCGTGTTCGTCGTCGGCGTCCTGATGATCGCCCTCGGTCTGGCAATGGTCGTCGGCGGACTGGTGCAGCCGGTCGACGCCGCGAAGCCCGGCCTGATCATCGGCGGCATCGCTGTCGGCCTCGGCGGCCTGCTCAACGCCTACCTCGGCGCCCCCAGCCGCAAGGAAAAGCCGGCGCCCGGGATGGCCTCGGCGAAGGCGACGATCCTCGACGCAACCGTCCTGCCCGGCTCGGTCGCCGGCTACCAGATGGTCGAGCTGACCCTGGAGCTGCGCCCCGAGGACTCGCTGCCGGTCCAGGTCAAACGCAAGTTCTCCGCCGGCCGCCTCGGCCGCGTCGAGCTGGGCCGCCAGATCGACGTCGTCTACGACCCCCTCGACCCGCAGAAAGTCGACCTCGCCTGAAGATCGTTTCCACCCTTTGTGTCCCTATAGGAACCAAAAGGGTGGAAACGACGAGAGGGGGCTACGAGGCGAGGAGGGTCTCGGCGCGGGCGGCGCTAGGACGCGAGGTGGGTCTCGACGAGAGGGGCTAAGAGGCGGGGAGGGTCTCGGCGCGAGGGCGCTAAGACGCCAGCAGGGTCTCGGCGCGGTGGGACTCGGGGAGGTTCTGGTCGGCGTGGTAGCTGGAGCGGACCAAAGGGCCGGCGGCGACGGACTCGAAGCCGAGCTCGTAGGCGGCCTTCTCGAGGGCGGCGAACTCGTCGGGGTGCCAGTAGCGGACGACGGGCAGGTGGTTCTCGGTCGGGCGCAGGTACTGGCCGACGGTGAGGACCTGGACGTCGTGCTCGCGCAGCAGGCCGAAGGTCTCGACCATCTCCTCGAACGACTCGCCGAGGCCGACCATCAGCCCGGACTTGGTGACGACGTCCTCGCCGCCCATCTCCTTCGCCATCTTCAGGACCCGCGCGGAGCGCAGGAACTTGGAGCCGCGGCGGGCGATCGGGTAGAGCCGCGGCACCGTCTCCACGTTGTGGTTGAAGACGTCGGGCCGCTCGTGGACGACCTTCGCCAGCGGCATCTCCTGGCCGCGGAAGTCGGGCGTGAGGATCTCGACCTTGCAGTCCGGCGCCAGCATCCGGATCGAGCGGATCACGCCGACGAAGGCGCCCGCCCCGTAGTCGGGCAGGTCGTCGCGGTCGACCGAGGTGACGACGGCGTGGCGCAGCCCCATCGCCTTCACCTGGTTGGCGACGCGCAGCGGCTCCAGCGGGTCGTTCCAGCTCGGCACGCCCGTCTTCACGTTGCAGAAGCCGCAGCGGCGGGTGCAGACGTCGCCGAGGATCATGAAGGTCGCCGTGCCGCGCTCCCAGCACTCGCCGACGTTCGGGCAGTTCGCCTCCTCGCAGACGGTGTGGAGGTTGTCGGAGCCGATCTTCTCCTTCAGCCGCCGGTAGTTCGGCCCGCCCGGCGCCGGCACCTTCAGCCACGGC
>DASUQZ010000059.1:0-3277 GCA_036280335.1 Solirubrobacterales bacterium | reverse complement strand
GGTGGGCACGGTCGAAGCGTGCCGGGCCAGAACGCGCGTGTGGTGCGCCGTTCGTGCCGATTCAGCCCGCCAGGTGAGCCGAAAGCGCGACTTCCACCCGAAGCGCCAGACCGCATCGACCTCCTCACCCTGAGGGGGGAGGTTGATGCGGTCCGAGATCCTCATCTCGCTTCGGAGTAGGGTCGCGGCGTCATGGACGACTGGATCAACGTCGCCGACGCCGAGCGGGCGGGTCAGGAGAAGCTCGACCGAGGTCCCCGCGACTACTTCGCCGGTGGGGCCGGGGACGAGATCACCCTGCGGGACAACGTCGAGGCCTGGGGGCGGTGGCGACTGCGGCCGCGGGTGCTGAACGACGTCAGCGAGGTGGCCACGGAAGCGGAGGTGCTCGGCAAGGCGGTCAGCGCGCCGGTGCTGGTCGCTCCGGTCGCCTACCAGCGGATGGCGCATCCCGGAGCCGAGGCGGAGATGGCGGCGGGGGCCGCCGAGGCGGGGACGGTGATGTGCCTCTCGACGCTCTCGAACACGCGGCCCGCGGAGGTTGCCGCGGCCGCCCCGGAGGGCCGGCACTGGTTCCAGCTCTACGCCTTCAACGACTCCGCCGTCACCCGGGCGCTGATGGACGAGGCGATCGACGCCGGCTTCGAGGCGATCCTCGTCACCGTCGACGCTCCGCCCGGCGGCAACCGCGAGCGCGACCGCCGCAACGGCTTCACGCTGCCGAGCGAGCTGGGGACCCCCAGCCTGACCGCCGCCACCGGCGGCGACCGGGAGATGACGATCGAGGAGACGTTCGCGCTGATGAACCACTCGCTCACCTGGGCCGACGTCGAGGATCTCGCCTCCGAATGCAGCGTCCCCGTCTTCGTCAAGGGGCTGCTGACCGCCGAGGACGCTCTGCTGGCGCTCGACCACGGCGCCGGGGGAGTGGTCGTCTCCAACCACGGCGGCCGCCAGCTCGACCGCTCGCTCGCCACCGGCGACGCCCTGCCCGAGGTCGCCGAGGCCCTCGACGGGCGCGCCACCCTGCTCGTCGACGGCGGCATCCGCCGCGGCATCGACGTCGCCACCGCGCTCGCTCTCGGCGCCGACGCCGTCCTCGTCGGTCGCCCCGCCCTCTGGGGACTCGCCGCCGGCGGCCGGGAGGGCGTCGCGCGGGTGCTCGGTCTGCTCCGCGAGGAGCTCGAGCTGGCGCTGGCGCTCTGCGGCTGCACCTCGCCCGCGCAGCTGGACCGGGCGCACGTGCGAAGAGCGCCATCCGCGTCCGTATATTCGGGCTGAGTGACCGCTTCTCGTTCCTCATAGATGGCCCAGCGAATCCCCAGAGACGAGTCGCTGAGCCGCGTCCACGGCGTCGGGGCGCTGTTCTCCGCCGCCTACGGCAACGTCGGCTCCTCGATCTACTACGCGCTCGGCGTCACCGCGGCCTTCGCGCTCGGGCTGACCCCGATCGCCTTCGTCATCTCCGGCCTGATCTTCGCCGCCACCGCCGCCACCTACGCCGAGGCGACGGTGATGTACCCGGAGGCCGGCGGCTCCTCCAGCTTCGCCCGCCACGCCTTCAACGAGCTGGTCAGCTTCATCGCCGCCTGGGGGCAGATGCTCAACTACACGATCACGGCGGCGATCTCGGCCTTCTTCGTCCCCCACTACCTGGCGGTCTTCTGGCCCTGGTTGGGGAGCAGCCCCGGCGACATCATCGGCGGCGCCGTCCTCATCGTCGGCCTGGCCCTGATCAACATCCGCGGCACCGAGGAGTCGGCCAAGCTCAACCTCATCCTCGCCGTCGCCGACCTGGCGACGCAGGTGATCCTGGTCGCGATCGGCCTGGTGCTGGTCCTCAGCCCGGAGATCCTGGTCGACAACGTCAACCTCGGCGTCGCCCCGACCTGGAGCGACTTCGCCCTGGGCATCGCCGTCGGGATGATCGCCTACACGGGGATCGAGACCATCTCCAACATGGCCGAGGAGGCCCGCGACGCGGCCCGGACGATCCCGCGCAGCGTCGGCCTCACGGTGATCGCGGTCCTCGCCCTCTACCTGCTGATCCCGATCGTCGCCCTCTCGGCGATGCCGGTGACCCAGGACGCAGCGGGCAACTACTCCACCGAGCTCGGCAGCACCTATGCCGACGACCCGATCCTCGGCATCGTCGAGAACCTCGGGCTCGCCCACGTCGCCACCGAAGTCCTGCGCTACTACGTCGGAGTCCTCGCCGCGGTGATCCTCCTGATCGCCACCAACGCGGCCCTGATCGGCGTCTCCCGGCTCACCTACTCGATGGGCCAGCACCGCCAGCTGCCGGAGAGCCTGCGCCAGGTCCACCCCCGCTACCGCACCCCCTACATCGCGATCATGATCTTCGCCGCGGTGGCGGTCCTCACCCTGCTGCCGGGCCAGACCGACTTCCTGGCGACGATGTACTCGTTCGGAGCGATGCTCTCGTTCACGATCGCCCACGTCGCGCTCATCCAGCTGCGTCGCAAGCAGCCCGACGTCGAGCGCACCTGGAAGCCGCCGCTGAACGTCCGCGCCTTCGGTGCCGAGGTGCCGATCAGCGCCGTGCTGGGAGGCCTCGGCACCTTCTCCGCCTGGATCGTCGTGATGGCGCTGAACCCACGCACGCTCGTCGTCGGACTCGGCTGGATGGTCCTCGGCATCGTCGTCTACGTCCTCTACCGGCGTCGCCAGCGGCTGCCGCTGACCGAGACCGTCAAGGTCGTGCTGCCCGAGCCGTTGGGGGTCGAGGAGGTCGAGTACCGAAGCATCCTCGTCGGCTTCGACGACGACGAGGCCTTCTCGCCGGAGATGGTCGCGACGGCGGTCAAGCTCGCCTCCAAGCGCCGCCGCGGCATCCACGTCCACTCGATGATGGTCGTGCCGACGAACCTGCCGCTCGACGCCGCGATGCCCGAGCGGGAAGCCGAGGCGCAGCGCAGGATCGAGGAGGCGAAACTGATCGGCGGCCAGCGGGTGACCGGGCACGTCGCCCGCGTCCGTCCCGGCCAGGCCGGCTACTCCGTTGCCGAGGAGGCGGCGGAGATCAAGGCCGAGGCGATCGTCGTCGGCCTCCGTTACCGCAGCGGCGTCCCGCTCTACAACAAGACCCTGCAGACGATCCTCGGCGAGCGACCCTGCCGCGTGATCGTCGTCTCCGACCCGACCGACAAACCGCCCGCCGTCCCCGGGGCGCCGCTGGCGGAGGCGGCGCGGTGAACGGCGAGCGGGTCTACCACGGCGCCGTCCGCGCCTTCTCGATCGCGATGATCGCGATCGG
>DASUQZ010000058.1:0-5285 GCA_036280335.1 Solirubrobacterales bacterium | reverse complement strand
TGACGTCGGACTTGCCGCTCGACTGGGCCGAGAACATCGCGTGGTGGAGCATCGGGCCGTCTGTGAGGTTGGCTTTGCTGCCGTTTTCGTAGACGAGGTCCGGGGTGACACCGATGATCGTGCAGCCGGTGCACGGCTTTTTGATGTTGGTGACGATCTGGTTGGAGATCTCCCCCATCGATTCGTGGTCGTGTGGATCGCCGCCGCCGGCCGGAATCGTGTACGGGCCGTAGTCGATCGTGGTGGTCGTGATGGCTGCGTTCGCGGTTGCCGGAACGGCGAAGAGCGCGAGCGCGCAGACGAGCAGAGCAAAGCGCTTTATCGCTTGCATGCAAAGCCTCCCTTGTCTTGGACGAGGACGTCCTCCCTGCGAGAACGTCTGAGTGCTCAGCGAAGCTATGTCCAACACTGGTGGATGTCAATTGGTACTGGCAAGTTCTTCGAGCTGCCCGGGTGACAACTCTTGACAAGTGACCATTTGGTCACCTATCCTTCGGCTCATGGACGAGGTCTTCAAGGCGCTGGCGGATCCGACCCGCCGCGAGCTGCTCGACCGGCTCTTCGAGCGGGACGGGCAGAGCCTGAGCGCCCTGGAAGAGCGGTTGCCGATGTCCCGCTTCGGCGTCATGAAGCACCTCAGGGTGCTCGAGGAGGCGGGGCTGGTCACGACCCAGAAGCGCGGTCGCGAGAAGCTGCACTTCCTCAACCCCGTCCCGATCAGGCTCATCCACGACCGCTGGGTGGGCAAGTACGCGGAGCCCTGGGCCTCGGCGCTCAGCGAGCTGAAGAGAGACCTCGAGCAAGACGAGGCGAGCAAGGAGGACGCAAGATGAACGAGGAGCAGCCCTACACGGTGGTCGGCGGGCGCGGCGCGATGACCGTGTTCGAGATCTACATCAAGACGACGCCGGAGCGCCTCTGGGAGGCGATCACCAGCGAGGAGATGCGCAAGCGCTACAGCTTCGGCGTCGGCACCGTCTCCGACTGGACCGAGGGGTCTGAGTACAAGGCCGCGGTTCCCGGCGTAGTGGAGATCGCCGGCGGCAGGAACCTGGAGGTCGACCCGCCCCGGCGGCTGGTGCAGAGCTTCACGGCGCTGTGGAGCGAGCAGGTCCGCGGTGAAGGGGAGTCGCGGGTGACCTGGGAGATCGAGCCGGTCGGCAGCTCCTGCCGCCTGCGGGTGACCCACGACCAGCTCGGCGAGGACGCCAACAACGAACTGTACGGCGGCTGGCCGATGATCCTCTCCGGCCTGAAGACCCTGCTGGAGACCGGCGAGAACCTCGACACCCCGGGCTCGCTGCGCTACTCAGGCGCGGCCGGCTAGCTGTCCAGTTCGCCCACCAGCGCCTCGACGCGGGCGGCGATCTCGTCGCGGGTCGCCCGCACCGCGTCGAGGTCCTGGCCCTTCGGGTCGGGCAGGTCCCAATCGAGGTAGCGGCGGCCGGGGATGTAGGGGCACTCGTCGCCGCAGCCCATCGTCACCACCACGTCCGCCCATTCGGCGTCCTCCGTCGTCAGCCGCTTCGGCCGGCGCTCGGAGACGTCGATCCCCAGCTCCGCCATCGCCTCGGCGACCTCGGGGTGAACGCGCTCCGCGGGGGTCGTGCCCGCCGAGCGAGCGCCATGCCGCCCGCCGGCGGCGCGTTCGAACAGCGCCTGGCTCATCTGCGAGCGACCGGCGTTGTGGAGGCAGACGAAGAGGGCGTTGGCCACGCCCACAGGCTATGCGGCGGCGCCGCTGCGGTGGTTAACGGCCTGCTTCCGCGACGATTTCCGGCGCCGGCCGCGGCGGCGGCTCGGGTCCCGGCGGATGCGGGTCGGGCCGCGGCGGCCCGGGCGGCCCCGGCTGCGGCGAGGGCGACGGAGGCTGCGGATCCGGCCGCGGCGGCCCCGGCAGCGGCGTATCGAGGAACGTCTCCATGCCCCCGCACTACCCGTCGCCCCCCGTCTCCGAACTGCATCAAATTTTGGGTCTATGAGCCCGGAAATTTGATGCAGTTCGGGCGGTGGGGCGGTTTCTCGTGCCTGCGCGGCGGGGTAGCGGGAGCGCACCCGAGAAGGAGGAGCGCGATATGAGTCAACCGACCCTGGAGGAAGCCCGCCGGCTGAGCGAATGGCGCCCGGAGCTCGGCGTCCTCTCCGTCTACCTCGGCTTCGACCCGGCCGACCGCGGCGGCATCTGGCGAACCGAACTGCGCAACGGCGTCGACGCCGTCCTCGACGCCCACAAGGAAGACGAGCACGACCGCCGCGTCGCCCTCCGCGCCACCGCCAAACGGCTGCTGGAGCGCTTCGAAGACGGCGATCTGCGGCCGCCGCCGCGGGGCGAAGCCGGCTTCGTCGAGGTCGCCGAGAAGCCGGGCGTCGAGCACTGGTGGGGGACCGGCGTCGCCCCCGTCGCGACCAGCTGCGTCGAGTTCGGCCCCGAGCCGGCGGTGGCGCCGCTGCTCGAACTCGGCGGCCGGGGCGGCGATCGCGCCGTCGCCCTGCTCTCCTCCGAGCGGGTGCGGCTGCTGCGCTGCTCCGAAGGCGCGCTCGAGGCGCTCGAGGACTGGGAGCTGAGCATCACCAGCCTCGACTGGCGGGAGCGCAAATCCCAGAGCACCAACAACCCCGCCCGCGCCCAGGGGGTCAGCTCCTCGGGCCACGACCAGTTCGGCGAACGCCTCGACCACAACCGCCAGCGCTTCCTCACCGAGACCGGCGGCCTCGCCGCCGAGACCCTCGAGGAGCGGGGGCTGGAGGAGGTCATCGTCTTCGGGCCGGCCAAGGACGCGGAGAGCTTCAGGTCGGGCTTCAACTCCGCCAAGGCGAAGCTGGTGCTCGGCGGCGACGGCGAGCTGATCTCGGCGCCGAAGGGCCGGGTGCAGGAAGCCGTCGCCGAGACGATCGAGCGGCTCGACGCCGAGCGCGAGCGCGCCGTCGTCGAGCGCGCCCTGGGCGAGGCCAAGGGCGGCAGTCGCGGCGCCGCGGGCCTGCAGGAGACGCAGGAGGCGCTGCGCGAAGGGCGGGTCGACCACCTCGTCTTCGACGGGGCGATCGGCGAGCGGGCCGAGTCGCTGATCCGCGCCGCGCTCGCCAGCAGCGCCCAGGTGACGGTCGTCCGCGACGAGCTCGCCGCGCCGCTGGCCGAGGCCGACGGCGTTGCGGCAATTCTGCGCTACTGAGCCCGAATGTGACCTCAGTCCGGTTCGCCGGGCGGAGGTCGGGGGTAGGTGGAGTTCGATCGGAGAGCGAGAGAGTGAAAGGAGAACGGGCTTTGAGCGAGCAAGAGAAAGTCGCCGGAGGTCCCCTGGGCAAAGTGGTCGGGCGGGCCAAGCAGCTGGCCGGAGCGGTGCTCGACCGCGATGGCCTCCACCGCGAGGGGCGGTTGCAGGAGGTCCAGGCCGACGCCCAGGCCGAGGCAGCCGAGAAGGAGGCCGCGGCCGAGCGCAAGGAGCGCGAGGCCGGGATCGAGGCCGAGCGGGCGGAGACCGAGAGCGAGCGCCGCGAGGTGGAACTCGAGGCCGCCGAGATCGAGGCCGAGGAGCGGGCCGAGCGGCAGCGGGCCGAAGAGGAGCGCGAGGCCGCCCAGCGGGCGCAGGTCGAGAAGGCCCAGGCCGAGCGCGAGCGCCTCTCCGGCGAAAGCCGCGCCCAGGCAAAACGTCAGGAAGCCGCAGCCGAGAAGGGTGAGGCCAAGCGCGAGGCGGCGGAGCTGCAGCGCGAAGCCGACCGAGCCGAACAGGCCGCCGCGGCGATCGACCCGAAGGAGGAGAGCTAGAGAATGTCGTTGCCCACCGTCCCGAAGACGATCTTCAACTCGTCGCTGAAGCTGGTGAGGACTCCGTTCGACGTCGCCTTCGGCGTCCTCGGCGGCTCGGACTCGCAGGCCAAGCACCTGCTCGACCGTGCCGAGGCCGGCGCCCGCAGCGCCACCGGCGTCCTCTTCGCCGACGCGGAGCTGCGCGAAGAAGGCCGCGCGGCGCTGCTGGCGACCAAGGAGCGCGAACGCGCCGTCCACCTGCGCGATAAGGCGGAGGTGGGGGAGCGCGAGGCCGAGGAGCGTCAGGCAAAAGTCAGCGAAGCCGCCCAGGAGGCCGCCGCCGAAGCGCGCCGCAAAGCCGAGCAGGAGCGCCGCAAAGCCGAGAAGCGGCGTCGCGAACGCGAGGCCCGCGCCAAGAAAGCCGAGCAGAAGAAAAAGCAGAAAACCAAGAAAACCGCGTCGAAAGTCAAACGCGCCAACGCCAAAGCCGGGAAGACCGCTCAGCTCGAGAAGCTCGAGGCTAAAGAAGAGAGCCTGGCCGTCAAAGAGGAGGCGGCGGCCACCGAGCGCGAGGCCGAGCGCCTCGAGAAGGCCGCGGCCACGGCGAAGAAGAAGCGCAAAGAAGAGTCCCGCAACGGAGCCGGCAGCTAGGGAAGGCCGGATGCCAGCGGGGGGCGGCCCCAGGACCTTCTTCCACTGCCACCCGGAGGGGGAGGATCCTGGGGTCCTGCTCGACCCCGACCAGCAGGTGACCGAGCCCTGGGGAGAGCCCGAACACGGCCCCTGCGACAAGTGCGAGGGCAGCGGCACCACCGTCTACGAGTGCTTCTCCTGCCTGGAGGCCGGCAGCGACCCGGATTGCCCCGTCTGCCAGGGCCGGGTCCGCTTCGAGCAGACCTGCCCGACCTGCCAGGGCAGCGGTGAGATCGACCGCACCCGGCGACGGGGGATCGCCGTCTTCCCGAAGCGGGAGGGCCTCTACCGCTACCTCGCCTGGAAAAACGACGCCGGCGTCGAGGACAAGGTCGTCGTCGAGCTGGCCGGGGAGCTGAGCGACGACTGCGACCTCGACGCCGACCACGGGGCGCTGCTGATCTTCCCCCGGCGGCTGGTCTCGGTCGAACCGCTCGACGCCGAATCGGTGCAGGCGATCAGCAGCCGGACCGGGGAAGAGGCGGAGTGATCGGCTACTTCGTCGACGCCTGGCGCCAGCGGGCGGTCCTCAGCGATCTCAGCCACCGCCCCTGGCCGCTGCCGGAGAAGTCCTGGCTGATGGGGCAGACCTGGATCGACCTGCTCTTCGCCCACTGGCAGGTGCCCGAGGAGGCGCTGCGCGGGGTGGTGCCGCCGCAGCTGCCGATCGACACCTACGAGGGCGCCGCCTGGCTCGGCATCACCCCCTTCTGCGTCCGCGGCCTGCGCCTGCGCGGGACCGCTCCGGCACCGCTCGTCTCCAGCTTCCCGGAGCTGAACGTGCGCACCTACGTCAGCGTCGAAGGCAAGCCGGGCATCTACTTCCTCAGCCTCGACGCCGACAGCG
>DASUQZ010000057.1:0-6585 GCA_036280335.1 Solirubrobacterales bacterium | reverse complement strand
TCACCTACGAAGCGCTCGGCTTCGCGGCCGAGGGCGAGGGCCACAAGCTGGTCGAGGAAGAGGCGACCACCTACGGCGGCAAGGTCGTCGTCAACCCCTCGGGCGGCCTGATCTCCAAGGGCCACCCGCTCGGCGCGACCGGCCTGGCCCAGTGCTCGGAACTGACCTGGCAGCTGCGCGGGGAAGCGGACAAGCGGCAGGTGGACGGCGCGAAGGTGGCGCTCCAGCACAACATCGGCCTCGGCGGCGCCGCCGTGGTCACGGTCTACAAACCGGCGGAGCGATGACCCCCGCCGCATCCGACATCACGGAGGACGAGATGGCGAAGAACCGGCGTTCACTCAACGGCAAGGTCGTGGCGATCACCGGCGGTGCCCGCGGGATCGGCAAGGCAACCGCGGCGGCGCTCGTCGCCAAGGGCTGCCGGGTCGCGATCGGCGACCTCGACCTGGAGCTGGCGGAGAAGACCGCGGCCGAGCTGGGCGGCGGCACGGTGTCGCTGCCGCTCGACGTCACCGACCGCGGCTCCTTCGAGCGCTTCCTCGACGAGGCCGAGCGGCAGCTCGGCCCGCTCGACGTCGTCGTCAACAACGCCGGGATCATGCCGGTGACGCCGTTCGAGGAGGAGAGCGAGGAGTCGATCCGCCGCCAGATCGACATCAACCTGGTCGGGGTCATCACCGGCACGCAGCTGGCGATCAAGCGCCTGCGCCCGCGCGGCAGCGGCTACATCGTCAACATCGCCTCGCAGGCGGGCAAATCGGGCATCCCCGGAATCGCCACCTACTCGGGCACCAAGCACGCGGTCGTCGGCCTCAGCGAGGCGGTGCGGGCGGAGCTGCGCGACACCGGCGTCGAGGTCCTCTGCGTGATGCCGACCGTCGTCAACACCGAGCTGACCAGCGGCGTCGGCCAGAAATGGGTGAAGCCGGTCGAGGCCTCCGACGTCGCGAACGAGATCGTCGACGCACTGGAAGCGCCGCGCTTCGACGTCTTCGTCCCGCGCGCCAACGGCGTCCTCTACAAGATCCTCGCCCCGCTGCCGCGCAAGTGGCGCGAGGCGCTGGGCCGGGCGATGAAGGTCGACAAGCTGATGACCGAGGTCGACCACGGCGCCCGCCGCGCCTACGAGGAGCGGGCGGCCAAGAGCGAGCCGGGGCAGGAGGAGACGGGCGAGGCGCCGGCTCCGCAGCGGGACGCCGCCTGATGGGGCGGATCTACGACGCGACCTGGGGCCGGGGCTTCTCGGCCCTCTACGACCGCTGCTTCAAGGCCAGCGAAGAGGCGGGCCTGCGGGTCATGCGCCGCGACCTGCTCTCGCAGGCGCGGGGGAGGGTGCTCGAGCTGGGCGCCGGGACCGGGCTGAACCTGGAGCTCTACCCGGATTCGGTCACCGACCTGACCCTGACCGAGCCCGACCCGTACATGATCAAGCAGCTGCGCAGGCGAGTGGCCGAGGAAGGTCGCGAGGCCGATGTCATTGAGGCGCCCGCCGAAAAGCTCCCGTTCGAGGACGACAGCTTCGACACCGTGGCGCTGACCCTCGTCCTCTGCACGGTCCCGGACCCGGCCGCCGCCCTCCAGGAGATCCGCCGCGTCCTCAAGCCCGACGGCCAGTTCCTCTTCCTCGAGCACGTCCGCTCCCGCAACCCCAGCCTGGCCAAGTGGCAGGACCGCTTCGAGAAGCCCTGGCGCTTCCTCGGCGACGGCTGCCACTGCAACCGCGACACCGTCTCCACGATCAGCGCCGCCGGCTTCCAGCTCGGTGACATCGAGCGCCCCGAGTTCCCCAAGTCGCCGCCGATCGTCAAGCCGATGGCGAAGGGCAGCGCCCGCATCGCCGCCTGAAGTTATGTCTACTCGTCGGGGTACTCGGTGTTGAGCGCGTGCACCAACTCATAGAGAAGGTAGGGCAGAAACGCCACGAGCAGGGCAAGCAACCCGATCGAGAAGAGCATCCACATGCCGGCGAACGCCTGTAGGAAGCTGAGAGAGCCGTCATGCCCGATGAAGGCGATCGCAATGGCGGTTCCTAATGCGCCGCAGGCTCCAACGCCAGTCACAAACCCAAGCCAGTTCTCTCGTTCTCTGCCGCGAGATCTCGATTCCTTGACGAACCAAGAGGTCTCAACGGCGTAGGCGATCAGCAGCGTTGCGCCGATTTGTGCCATTGCAGCGAGTGCTTCATCTGAAAGCACGAAGTCTGCTTCAGAGCCGATAAGGAGCAAAGCAACCGCAGTGGAGCCTCCGACCATGGACCCCACGGCGGCGATGACTCCTCTTGCGAAGGGCGGCATGGCGTGGGAGGCTAAGAGATGCACCTGACGCTACTCCCCAACGCACGATAATGGTGGTTATGTCAACTTGAGCAGGAGTGGCTAGGAGGCGGCTTCGATTGCCGCTTCCAGCTGCCCCGGGCTTTCGGGGGTTCCCAGGACTTCGAGGCCGTCGGTGTTCGGGCCTTTGATCACGAAGGTCGGCGTGCCGCCGAGGCCGAGCTGTTGGGCTTCTTCGGTCTGGGCTTTGACCTCTTTCAGGGTCGCCTGGGATTTGCGTTCTTCGTTCCAGCGATCGAGATTCTCGACTCCCGCGGCCTCGGCGACCGCTTCGAGGAACTCGTCGGTGACGAAGCCGCCGTTCTCGCGACCCTGGTTCCTGTAGAAGATCTCCACGAAGCTCCAGCCGCGTCCCTGCTTGCCGGCCGCCACGGCCGCGGCGCCGGCGTCCACGGATTCCTGGCCGATGATCGTGAAGTTGCGGAAGATGAGCCTGGCGTCCCCGCTCTTGACCACCCCGTCGATCACCGACGGCAGCACTTCTTCGGAGACGCCTTTGCAGAACGGGCACTGGAGATCCCCGAACTCGAGCAGTTCAACCGGAGCGTTCGCGTCGCCGAGGACGAGTTCCCGCTGCGGGATGCCCTGCAGGTGCCGGTTCACCTCGGCGGCTCCCTCCAGCTCGGTGTCACCGCCGTCGCCGCCGCTGGAGGCGTTGACGACGATCAGGACCAGCACGACCGCCGCGACCAGGAAGGCCGCACCCGCCGCCATCTGCAACAGCTGCTTACGCCTCTCGCTCATTTGCCCCTCCGTAGACATTGGTGCCGTCGGTCCCTCCGTACCCGATCAGCCGGATCGCGTTCAGGCCGAAGAGGATCGTCATCAGCACCGCGCTGGCGACGCACCACTGGCAGATCGCTTCGATCTTGAAGATCTCGATGTAGGTCAGGAAGATGCTGTAGCCGAAGCCTCCGAGCGAGACCACGAAGCCGCCGAAGCGGGCGGCGTCGTTGGCGAAGAAGGCGCTCGCCAGCAGCATCACGTAGCCGACGATCCCGAAGACGGCGATGTTGATCCCGGCGACGTGCGAGTAGGAGCTTTCCGCGACGGTCCGGCAACCGGTGCTGCCGGCCAGACAGACCGGCGAGTCGCCGCTGGCCTCGGTGATCGCGATGTAGGTGGCCACGGCGACCCCCAGGGTGGCTACGAAGGCGATCGCGCGCCGCAGGGTCCACTCGCCGGGGTAGCTCATCGCGCCAAAGATAAGGCTTCGGGGTAAAACGCCGCTAAGGCCCGGGAGAGCTTTCCGCCCTGCCAGGCGAGGGGCGACTCGCCCTCGCCCTCGCTGATCAGGCGCCCCGCGGGCAGCGCCTCCGCGTAGGCGGCCGCCGTCGCGTACGGGTGGCCGGGATCCGCCTCGTCGTTGCCGCCCACCACCAGGGTCGGCACCCGCAGCGACCGCAGCTCCTCCAGCGACTCGAACGGCCGCGACCGCGGCACCTCGCGCAGCACCTCGACCAGCGCCTCCGGGTGCTCCTGGCGCAGCATCCGCTCGCGGGTGAAGCGTAGGACCGAGTCCCGCCAGCGCGGGTCGATCCCCTGCTTCTCGCCGATGTAGGCGACGAAGCCGTCGACGCCTTCGGTGGCCAATGCGGTGGCCAGCCCGTCCCAGTACTCGAGCGAGGACGGCTCGATCGTCCCCGAGTAGGTCGGCCCGATCAGCACCAGGCCGGCGAGCCGCTCCGGGTGCCGCAGCGCGTAGGCAGCCGCCGTGTGCGCGCCCATCGAGTGCCCGCCGAGCAGGAACCGCTCCTCCCCGACCTCCGCGGCGACGACCCGCTCGAGGTCCGCGACCAGCCTCGGGTATCCATAACCCTCCCCCGCCGGGGCCGGATCGGACTCCCCGTGACCGCGGGCGTCATAGGTGACGACGGCGTAGCCGGCGCGCGGGAGGGCCTTCGAGCCGTGCAGGACGTAGCGCCTGGTCGCCGTGACCCCGTGGCAGAGGACGACCGGCGGCCCCTCCCCCGCGCTCTCGCCCCGCAGGATCGGGTCCGGCCCGACGGTGAACTGCCGCTCCTCGAGCGCCATCAGCCCAGCGACGCGACGGCGCGCTCGAGGTCCTCGACGGACTCGTAGGTGGCGCCGGTGCGCGAGACGGTCCGGTGGCGGACGATGCCGTCGCCGTCGATCACGAAGACCGCCCGCATCACGTAGCGGCCGCCGGGGGCGTCCTTCAACCCGGTGAAGCGCGCCAACGGGCCGATCCAGCCGGTGACGCCGTAGCTCCTGGCGACCGCCAGGTCCTCGTCGGCGAGGAGCGGCACGTTCAGTTCCTGCTCTTTGACCCAGTGCTCGTGGGAGTCGACCGACTGGGGCGAGATGCCGAGCACCTCGGCACCGAGGGCGTCGAGGCGGTCGCCCTGGTCGCGGTAGGAGCAGAACTGCTTGGTGCAGACGGTGGTGGCGTCGCCCGGGTAGAAGGCGAGGATCAGCGTGCGGCCCCGGTAGTCGGAGAGCCGGTAGGTCCTGCCGCCCGTCCCGGGCAGCTCGAAATCAGGAGCTGGATCGCCGACGTCGGGCCTGGCCACGCCACCGAGCTTACCCGGGGCCCTCCGCGGGGCCGCGCTTCAGCCCTGCTCGACCGTGGCTTCTTCGATCAGGACCGTCTGGCTCGGTTTTTCGGTCGTGCCGCCGAGTTCTTCGATCCTGGTGATCGTCTCGAAGCCGTCGCTGACCCGGCCGACCAGCGCGTATTCGGGCGGCAGGCCCGCGTCGGGCGCGGTGACGACGTAGAACTGGCTGCCGGAGCGGCCGGGCGGGTCGACTTCGCTCTTCGCCATCGCCACCACGCCTTTGGTGTAGGAGAGGTTGGCGGGCGGCGCCTCGTCGACGGTGTAGCCGGGGCCGCCGATGCCGGTGCCCTCCGGATCGCCGCCCTGGATCACGAAGCCCGGCACGACCCGGTGGAAGGTGAGGTCGTCGTAGAAGCCTACCTCGGCGAGGAAGGCGAAGGAGTTGGCGGTCTTCGGCGCCCGCTCGGTGTCGAGGGCGATCTCGAACGTCCCGCAGTTGGTCTTCACCACCACGGTCGCCTCCTCGCCTTTTTTCAGCACCTGCTTCGGCGCTTTGAAGCTGACGTCCTTCGGTTTCGGCGCCTGGACCTGCCGGCAGCCTTCTTCTTCGGTCGTCGCGGTGGTGTCTTCGCCGCTCGCCGTCGTGTCGGCGCCGGTCGGCGCGGTGGTCTCGTCGCCCGAATCGCCGCAGGCGGCGATGGCGAACACGAGGATCGACGCGGTGACCAGGGTGAGAAGGGCGCGGATGCTCCGGGAACGCTCAGAAGTCGTCATGCCGCGAACCCTAATCGACCCGCTCCATGCAAAGCGAGCCGGGGTCCTACGATCACGCCGTGGCCTCCCCCCCGCTGACGCCGCTCGCCGCCGCCGTCCTCCACGTCGGCGATCCGGAGCGGATCCTCGAGGTCGAATGCGGCGACGGCGACGGGGCGCTGTTCCTCGCCCGCGAGTTCCCCAGCGCCCGGGTCCGCGCCGTCGACCGCTCGGCGGAGGCCGTCCGCCGCGCCCGCGCCCGCGTGGGCCTCGATCCCGAGGGCCGGATCGCCTTCAAGCAGGGAACCCCGCGGTCGCTCCCCTATCCAGCCGACCACTTCGATCTCCTCACCGCCGTCGACGCCCGTCCCGCCGCCGCCGAGGCGGCCCGGGTCCTGCGCGCGGGCGGCTTCCTGGCGCTGGCCGAGGCGGGCCGTCGCGGGGCTCCCGGCGGGATCGGCGGCAGGCTCCTGAGGTGGCGGCTCGCCCGGCTCGGCTTCGAGCCGATCTGGGCGCAGCCGGCCGGCGACGGCAGCTTCTCTGTCCTCCGCCTACGGGCCGGCCAGGCTGCGGGCCGGTCCCTCTAGTCTGGGCGCGGATGGACATCGCCGGCATGCCGCTGACCCTGCTCGTCAACCCTTCCTCCGGCGGAGGAAGGACCCTGAAGCTGCTGCCGCGGGTCGAGGCCGCGCTGGACGCCCGGCGGGCCGAATTCCGGGTCGAGAGGACCCGCAGCCTCGAACATGGAGTCGAACTGGCGCTGCGGGCGATCGAACTCGGCGAGGTTCCCGTCGTGGTCAGCGGCGACGGTCTGCTCGGCGCCGTCGGCGGGGCGATGGCGGGCACCGAGACGCCGCTCGGCCTGATCCCCGGCGGCCGCGGCAACGACATGGCGCGGGCGCTCGGCATTCCCGGCGAGCCGGAGGCGGCGGTCGACGTCGTCCTCGCCGGCGAGAGCCGGCGGATCGACGTCGGCG
>DASUQZ010000056.1:0-2159 GCA_036280335.1 Solirubrobacterales bacterium | reverse complement strand
AGCCGCGTCGGGGCGTGCAGGAGGCCCGGTTCGAGCGGCGTGCTCACCACCTCGGCCAGGTACTGGCCCTGTTCCTCGCCGAGTTCGAAGCTCGATGCGCTTCCGGCCAGCTTCAGCCACGGCGCCCCGGCCGCGTTCGCGAGCGTCAGCTTGTAGCCCCCGGCGGCCGGCGGCGCGGCGAACTGCTGGCCGGTCAGCGCGAACAGGGGCTTCGTGGGGATGGAGCTCGGGGGCGGCGGGGCCGCGTCGGCGCCTGCCTGCGGCAGCGCCTGGGGGTCCGGAAGGCGCAGCCCGGAGAGCATGAAGCGCGAGACCATCGCCGAGGCGTTGTTCCACTCCCCCGACTCCAGCAGCGCCTGCGTCAGTTGCGACCAGCTGAGCGTCTCCAGGTCGGCGACGACGACCTCCTTCGCGGCGGCGAAGACGGCGGCGTCAAGCGATTGCGCCGCCACGTCGGCGAGGGTGAGGTCGAACTTGGCGGCGATCTTGGCGAAGGTGTCGCCGCTCTGGATCGGGTAGCGGAGGGGAGCGTGCAGGGTTGCCTGCGGAGCCAGCAGCGGCGTCGTCGCGGGCAGGGCGAGCAGCACGCCCTCGACCTTCGGGACCGTCGTCAGCAGGGTGGCGGCGATCGTTTCCACGCTGTCGCCGGGCACGGTGGTCCGCGTCACCGGCGGCATCTGCACCGCCTCGCCCGCCGGTTGCGGCTTCGTCGGGTCCTTCTCCCCCAGATTCGGGTTGGCGGCGATCAGCTCGGCGACGTATGCGGCGATGCCGAGCAGCCCCTGCGCTGCCGCCAGGGCGTAAGCGGCGATCAGCGTGAGGGTGTCGCCCGCGACCGCGGTATACGTCGCGCTTGCGGCGACCGCCACGACCTGGCCGGCTTTCAGCGGTTCGTTCGCCCCGATTCCCGGGTTGAGCTTCTGCAGCGCTTCCACCGCGGCCCCGAGCCCGATCACGTTGGTGAGGTAGGCAGGGCCGGCGGCACGCAGCAGCAGCCGGATCGCGATCAGCTCGAGCGTCTCACCCGCCAGCGTCGTCCATTCGAGGCCGCCGAATTCGATCGCGGCGCCGCTGACGAAGACGGCGGCGCCGGGGTTGGCGGCGATCAGGTCGGCGGCGGAGTACGGCTGCCCATCCGCTCCCCGTGCCCCCGAGGCGACGAGCGCGCCGGCGATCTTGGCGAAGGTGTCGCCGGCGCCGGCCTGGTGGACGACGTCGGGCAGTTCGAGCACGCAGCCCTCGTTGAGGACTTCCCTTTCCTGGTTCGGCGCGACGATCCGCAGCGGTTCGCGTCTCAGCGACTCGTCCGGGATCTTTTCGGCGATTTCGGCGATCGACATCGCCGAGCCGGTGGTGTACGCGTAGGACGCGAGCGCGTCGATCGCCGCCCGCACCCCCGCCGACATCAGCATGTTGAAGTACTGGCCGAACACCACCGTCGCCATCGAGGGGCCGCTGCTCGCCCCGAGGGCGGCCTCGCCGCCGCCCCCATCCGCCGTCTTCGCGGCTTCGAACTCGACCGCGAGCGTCTGGAAGTAGGCGCGCACTTCCGCCGCGTAATCGGGACTGACCGGGTTGAAGCTGCCGAAGTCGACCTCGGTTGGAAGCTGGGGCTGGTTGTCGGAGAGGGACAGCGCCGGGATCACCGGGAACAGGGCCTCTCCCGTTCCCCCGCCGTCGCCCCCGCCGTCGCCACCGGGCGTGACTTCGAAGACGAAGTTCTTGGCGAGGAAGGCGGTGAGCGTCGCGTAGTCGAACGCCGCCGCGACCGTCTGCGGGTCCTGGAGCTGCTTGCGCAGGCGCTCCAGCGAGTCGGCGGTGACGGTCGTCGGCGCCGCGGCGCCGCCGCCGCTGGCCGGGGCGTCCGGCAGGGCCTGCGCGTAGGTGAACGAGTCCTCGCTGGGAACGCTCGCCACCTCGAAGGTGCCGTCGAAGCTTTCGTCCCCGACCCCGGCCACGATCACCTCTTCGCCCACGGCGAGACCGTGCGGGGCGGTCGTCGTCACCGTGGCGACGCCGTTCGTCCGCACCGCGCCTTGGGCGGCGATCGGCTGCTGCCGCTCCGCGAAGACGCCCCAGGCGAGCACCGCCTCCATCAGCCGGTTGAACGGCTCGCCCGCGGGATCGTCGCCGCCGAGCTGGCGGCGCTCGGCGTGGGT
>DASUQZ010000055.1:0-5266 GCA_036280335.1 Solirubrobacterales bacterium | reverse complement strand
GCCGGCAGGTCGCTGGCGACCTCGGTGCGGAAGGCGACCTTCGTCCCGTCGGCGGAGATCGCGACCCCACGCGAGACGTCGCTGCCCGGTTCGCTGCCCGGCGTCGGCACCGAGGGCGAGCCGTAGCTGGCCGGCACGTCTCCCCCGTCCCGTGCCGAGACGAGGTCGTAGGCGCCGGCGCTGCCGATCGGGACGTCCATGTCGCGGACGTAGACGTCGACGTGGTCGTTGAGGTCGGCGGCGAGGAGCGGCTCCGCGGTTGCGAAGGCGACGTAGCGACCGTCGGCGGAGATCGAGGGATTGGAGGCGCCGCGGCGCACGAAGGCGTTGGTCTCTTCGTCGAAGAGGTCGCCGTCGGCGACTTTCTCCAGTGCTTTCGTCGCCAGGTCGAAGCGGAAGATCCCGCCCGCCCGGTAGCGGCCCGGCGGGTCCGGGTCGTCGTCGGCGAAGAAGTTGCGGGCCCGGGTCTGGATCGCGACGTAGCGGCCGTCGGCGGAGATCGCCGCGAAGACCGTCGCGTCGTCCCCCTGCTCCTGCCGCACGAAGTCGGCGGAGACGATCTGGGCGCCGTAGCCGTAGAAGGCGGAGGCGCTCGCGGGCGCCAGCAGCGCCGGCAGGAGCACGGCGAGGGCGACGAGCCGCCTCATCGCACCCTCACCGCCTTCGACCACCTGGTTCGGTTGCCGGCCCTGTCGCCGGCGCGGACCCGGATCCGGAAGCGACCGCTTCCCGCGTAGACGTGGCGGACCCGGACAACCGGAGCGCTCCCCTTCTTCTTCCCGCCCCTCCCCTTCCCCCTGCGGGTCGCCGAAGCCGAGGCCGAGCCGCCGCGCTCCCCGAAGACCACCTTCACCGAGCCCTTGCGCAGGGTCGATGCCGCACCCTTGCGTCCGTCGGTGACCACCACCGTGACCCGCCGCCCCCGGCGCCGCAGCTTCACCCGCGGCGGGCGGCGGTCGACCAGCAGGCGCCCGACCCGGCTGCCGGTTTCCTGGCCGGAGTCGTCGGTGGCGAAGATCTGGATGCGGTGGCCGCCGTTGCCGACGTCGTCGGGTTTCAGCAGCGTGCCGAGGGTGCGGAGACCCTCCCGCACCGGCTCGTCGTCGACGCTGACCGAGTAGCGGACGCCGCCGATCGCGTTGGGGCTGTGGTCCCAGGCGACCCTGACCTTCTTCTTGCGCTGCCAGCCGGTGGGAAGCAGGACGAGGAAGGGATCGGGCGGCGCGTCGACGACCGCGGCGGCCAGCTGCGCGCCCGCGCCGCTCCCCTGCCGCCAGGCGACGATCGCGTCGCCGAGGCCGGAGCCGCCCATCACCATTCCGGCCACCTCGCCGCCGAGCGGCGCGCTCAGCGCGGTCGACTCGGCGACCCCGTCGGCGCGCCGCTCCTGAACCGTCACCAGGCCGGTCGCGCCGCGCTGCTCGACCCAGCCGGCGACACCGGCCCCGGTTTCGGCAAGGTCGACGAGGGGGTCGCCGGGGACGCCGCTGGCCCCCTCGTCGAGCCGGGCGATGCCCAGCGGCGCCGCTTCGTCGCCGCCGGCCAGCAGCGTCGCCGGCCCGTCGGCGAAGGCGCTCAGGTAGAGGCTGCGCGGATCGACGGCGACGCTCGGCGGCCCCAGCGCCGGGCGCACGTCCCCGTCCACCAGCTGCGCCCCCGCGAACCTCTGCGCCGCTTCGGAGAAGACGTCGGGCATCGTGTTGACCATCAGCCGCGGCGCCGTCAGCGCGCTCGCCTGCCCCGGCTGCTGGCGGAAGGCAACGGCGGTCTGGCCGAAGCCGGCGACGTCGAGGGCGAAGGCGTCGGCCGGGCCCCGCAGCGGCACCCCCTCCCAGCTCGAGGGGCTGGCCTGGATCGGGATGCCGGTGCTCGTGCCGAACAGGCGCCGCACCCAGACCCGGTCGACGAACTCGTCGTCGGGCTCCTGCCAGGCGACCACCCCCTGTCCCTGGATGTCGATCCCGACCTCGGGGGCGTTCTCGGCCGTCGGGGTGCGAACCGGGGTTGCCGCGTTGCGGTCGATCGGCGTCCCCAGGACCGACCAGAGGCGCGAGCCGTAGCGGGCGACGCGGGTGTCGGCGCCGATGTAGCCGGCGGGGTTGGAGGGGCTGACGTCGGTGACGACGCGGTAGACGAGGTAGGCCTGACCGCCCCGGTTCATCGCCAGGTCGGGGTAGGTGGCGGTGGCCTCGCCGACGTTGAGGTCGACCGGCACCGGCGCCTGGAAGGAGGTCGCTCCCGGGTCGAGGGTCGCCGAGAACATGCGGTCGCTTTCGATCCCGAACTCCTGCACCCAGGTGACGAGCAGGCGCCCGCCGTCGCCGGCGCCGATCCGCGCCCAGCTCGAGTCGAAGCTCTGGCCGACGTCGACGCGCTGGGGGGGTCGCCAGGCGCCGTCGCGGAACTGGGCGGCGAAGACGTGGCTGCGGCCGTCGACCTGCTTCAGGTAGACGACCCCGCCGCTGCCGTCCTCGGACATCGCCGCGTCGCTCACCTCGAGGATCCCGCCGTTCGGCCCGTCGAGGAGCTGCGGATCGGAGACGACCGCGCGCGCCGCTCCCGGTCCCGGGAGGAGAGTGAGACAAGCCGCTAGGGATAGAGCGACCAGGCAGATCCGCATGGGTGGGGCCGAACGGATCCGCCTCGGGAGGGCAGCGCGCATGTCACCGCACCTTCCCGGCCGGACGTGTCAGGGATGTGAAGCAGGCGATACCAGGTGGTTAAGCCGCTGCCACCTGCTGCGGCCGGGCTGCCGGAGCTTTATGTACGCGCGTGTAAGCGATGTAGCGATATTTGACACCCGGCGCTGCGACGTTTGCACCAATCAATGTCACATAGCGCCGCGATTAGCTCTAGACTGGGATCAGCGGGGCTCATCGGGGCTTTGACTGGTGGCCCATCCCGTACAGGGCGATGAGCCCCGCTGATCGGCGATTCTTGCGGGTTCGGACTCGAGCCGCGGTGAAGCCAGACGAATGATCCGGAGGCTCAGGAGAGCCGGAAGCCGGAGAGCAGGCGTTTCTCGGTCTCGCCCTCGATCCTGGCGACGACTTCGAGGCGGCCCTCGAGCGGGGTGCCGCGGATCTTCGTCGCGAGCAGGTCGTCGACCTGGAAGATCCCGGCGGAGTTGTTGAGCGTGATCTCGACGCGCACGGGGCGTTCCTCGCCGACGTTGATGTTGACCTCGTCGACGGCGGCGGCCGAGATCGAGTGGATGCCCTCGTGTCCGGCCTGCAGCGGAATCCGCGTGCGGCCCTGGGCCATGTCGAGGGCGTCGGCGACGCGGACCACGCCGGCCTCCAGCGTGTAGGGCTCGCCCCGGCGGCGGTGGCCGATGATCGCGTGGAGGATCTCGGAGGCGACCACGGTCCGCTCGGGCTCCTTGTAGGCGTCGGCGAGCAGCCGCTCGAGGGCGCCGTTGGCGAGGAAGAGCGAGTAGGCCTCGTGGTCGGCGCGGTGGATCGACATGCCGACGTCGTGGAGCAGGGCGCCGCCGGCCACCACCACCTCGGCGTCGCGCTCGCGCATCCCGTGGTCGGCGACCATCGCCGGCTCCACGCCGGCCTTGACCAGCAGCCGCAGCAGCCGCAGGGCGATGTTGAGGACGATCTGCATGTGGACCCAGCTGTGGTCCGACATCCCCAGCCGCTCCGAGTGGACCTGGGTCATGTACCACCAGGCCCGCACCTGCGGGTCGTCGTTGACGGCCGCGAGGAAGCTCTCCAGCTTGCGGTTGCCGCGGGTGGGCGCCCTCACCCGCGCCTCGGCTATCGCCTCCTTCGGAGGCTTCCGCTTGGGCCCCGCCGGGTCCGGCGCCGGAACCTGTTCCTCGTCAGAAGTGATCGGCTCGTCGGCCATGCGCGCATCGTACGTGCACCATCCCCCGAACCAATTCAGCGCTCGCTGAATCTTGGCCCCTCCAGGGGCTCGAATTCAGCGCATGCTGAATTGGTCCTAGCCGCAGACGGGCCAGGGACTGGAGCCGGCGCGGGCGTAGAGGAGCGCCGCGCGGTAGTCCTGCTCGTACTCCGGCGCCGCCGCCGGGTCGCCGCTGCCGCCGACCGATTCCCAGGTGCCGAAGTCGAACTGGTATTTGCCGCGGTAGGTCCCGTCGGCGGAGACGATCGTCGGGTCGCCGCCGGACTCGCAGGAGGCGATCGCTTCCAGCGTCGCCATCGAGACGCCGCCGGGCAGCGCTTCGAACTCTTCGCGGCGTTCGCGCTGCCGCCTCTCGGCCGCGGCGCGTTCTTCGGCTTCGATCTGGCGCGAGAGCCGGTCGACGAGCCGGTTGAAGCGACGGACCGGCTGCTTCAGCACCGCCAGCGAGGCGACTTCGGCCTGACCGACCTTGGGCGCGGCCCCCTCCCCGCCGCCGTCAGCCGCCAAGGCAGCCGCGGGAAAAGCGAACAGGATGAGCAAGATCGAGGTGAAATGTTTGCGTTTTATGAGCAAGCGCAAAACCGTGGCGGCTTTCGCGCACCTCATGTGTGGCCAACGTCACATTAGGAGCGACTGGATGAGGTCTTGCGCCGGGGGTCAGACGGCCTTGGCGACCAGGAGACGCAGGTCCGGGAGGGTCCGGAAGGACTTGACCTCCACCGGCCCGTAGCCGCTCTCGCGCATCCAGCGGGAGACCTCGTCGGTGCTGTAGGTGTCGGCGCCCGAGGTGAGGTGGAAGAAGAGACCGAGGATCGAGCCGATCCCCGCGCTCTTGCCCTCCGGCCGGTCGTAGAGGTCGAGGACGCAGAGGGGGGCGCCCGGCCGCAGCACCGCGCGGATCCGCGCGAACAGCGCCCGCGACTGCTCCGGCGAGAGGTGGTGGATGATGTTGAAGCAGAGCGCCCCGTCGTAGTGGCCGTCGTAGTCGACCTGGAACATGTCGCCGACGACGTGGCGGACGCGGTCGCGCATCCCCGCCTCGGCGACTATCTCCTCCCCCACCCGCGCGCTCCCCGGCAGGTCGACCACCGTCGCCCGCAGGCCCTCGTGCCGCCGGCAGAGCGCCATCGAGAACTCGCCGTGGGCGCCGGCGACGTCGAGCACCGAGTGGGCGCCGCGGGCGAGCGAGATCGCCTTCGCAACTTCGTCGCTGGAGAGGCGGGCCATCTGGTACTGGCCGCGGATGTAGGACCGCCAGTAGGGGTCGTCGGGGTCTTTCTCGTGCAGCTCGACGTGGCGGCCCTCGCGCACCAGGTCCTCCAGCCCCGCGTACCAGTCCCAGTATTCGGCGGTGTCGGCGAGGAAGTCGCCGATGTAGGTGTCCGAG
>DASUQZ010000054.1:0-2223 GCA_036280335.1 Solirubrobacterales bacterium | reverse complement strand
AGGGCCTCTCCGTCGAACGCCGCTTTTCGACGCCCGGCGTGCATCCTTTCGACCAGGTCGAGTGGGAGACCCGCGACGCGGTGATCGGCGATCCCGAGAGCCCGGCCTTCGAGCAGCGCGGGGTCGAGTTCCCGAAGACGTGGTCGCAGAACGCGACCAACATCGTCGCCCAGAAGTACTTCCGCGGCCAGCTCGGCAGCCCGGAGCGGGAGAGCTCGGTGAAACAGATGATCGGCCGCGTCGCCGGCACGATCGCCGGCTGGGGGCGCGAGGGCGGCTACTTCGCCTCCGAGGAGGACGCCGACGCCTTCGAGATGGAGCTGACCGCGATCCTGCTCAACCAGAAGGCGGCCTTCAACTCGCCGGTCTGGTTCAACGTCGGCTTCGAGGAGAAGCCGCAGTGCTCGGCCTGCTTCATCCTCAGCGTCGAGGACACGATGGAGTCGATCCTCGACTGGAACACCAAGGAGGGCAAGATCTTCCGCGGCGGCTCCGGCTCCGGCATCAACCTCTCCAACATCCGCGGCTCGATGGAGCCGCTGCAGAAGGGCGGGACCGCGAGCGGCCCGGTCAGCTTCATGCGCGGCGCCGACGCCTGGGCCGGGACGATCAAGTCCGGCGGCAAGACCCGCCGCGCGGCGAAGATGGTCGTCCTCGACGTCGACCACCCGGACATCGAGCACTTCGTCTGGTGCAAGGCCGACGAGGAGAAGAAGGCGGCGGCGCTGCGCGACGCCGGCTTCGACATGTCGATCGACGGCGAGGGCTTCACCTCGATCCAATACCAGAACGCCAACAACTCGGTCCGGGTCACCGACGAGTTCATGGAGGCGGTCGAGGCCGGCGAGGAGTGGCACCTGACCGCGCGGACCACCGGCGAGTCGGTGAAGACGCTCGACGCGCGCGACCTGATGAACCAGATCGCCGACGCCGCCTGGCGCTGCGCGGACCCGGGCGTCCAGTACGACACGATCATCAACCGCTGGCACACCTGCCCGGAGTCGGGCCGGATCAACGCCTCCAACCCATGCAGCGAGTACATGCACGTCGACGACTCGGCCTGCAACCTCGCCTCGCTCAACCTGATGAAGTTCCGCCGCGAGGACGGCAGCTTCGACACCGACGAGTTCGAGCACGCGGTCGACATCGTCTTCCTCGCCCAGGAGATCGTCGTCGGCTTCTCCAGCTACCCGACCGAGGAGATCACCGAGAACGCCAACCGCTTCCGCCAGCTCGGGCTCGGCTACGCCAACCTCGGCGCGCTGCTGATGTCCGACGGCCTCCCCTACGACTCCGACGAGGGCCGCAACGTCGCCGCCGCGATCACGGCGCTGATGACCGGCCGCGCCTACCGCCAGTCGGCGCTGATCGCCGCCGGGGCGACCGGGCCATACGAGGAGTATGAGAAGAACCGCGAGCCGCACAACGGGGTGATGCGGATGCACCGCGACGCCTCCTACGACGTCGACCCAACCGGGATCAAGGGCGACCTGCTCGAGGCGGCGCAGCGGGCCTGGGACGAAGCGGTCGAGCTCGGCGAGGAGCACGGCTACCGCAACGCCCAGGCGACGGTGCTGGCCCCGACCGGGACGATCAGCTTCCTGATGGACTGCGACACGACCGGGATCGAGCCCGACTTCTCGCTCGTCAAGTTCAAGGAGCTGGTCGGCGGCGGCTCGATGACGATCCCCAACCGCTCGGTGCCGCTGGCGCTGCGGACGCTCGGCTACTCGGAGGCGGAGATCGACCAGATCAACGCCCACATCACCGAGAACAACACGATCGTCGGCGCCCCCGGCCTCAAGGAGGAGCACCTGCCGGTCTTCGACGTCGCGGTCGGCGAGCGGGCGATTTCCCACACCGGCCACATCGACATGATGGCGGCGACGCAGCCGTTCATCTCCGGGGCGATCTCGAAGACGGTCAACCTGCCGCAGTCGGCCACGGTCGAGGACATCGCCGACGCCTACACCCGCGGCTGGAAGGGCGGCCTGAAGGCGCTGGCGATCTACCGCGACGGCTCGAAGACGGCGCAGGCGCTGCGGACCGACGCCCAGGAGACCCAGGAGGCGGAGGCCGAGGTGGCGATGGCCGAACCGGTCCGCAAGAAGATGCCGCGCGAGCGCGAATCGATCACCCACAAGTTCTCGATCGGCGGCCACGAGGGCTACATCACCGCCGGCAAATACGAGGACGGGACGGTCGGCGAGATCTTCCTCACCG
>DASUQZ010000053.1:0-4947 GCA_036280335.1 Solirubrobacterales bacterium | reverse complement strand
CGTCTACGTTCACGCCGACGCCGACCCCGAGATGGCGCGGCGGATCGCGGTCAACGCCAAGGTCCAGCGCCCGGGCGTCTGCAACGCCGCCGAGACGCTGCTGATCGACGCATCGATCGCCGAGCGCTTCGCGCCGGCCGTCCTCGCCGACCTCGCCGCCGCCGGCGTCGAGCTGGTCGGCGACGAGAGCGTCCGCGCGGTGGCCGGGGACGTCGAGGTCGGCGTCGCAACTGCCGAGGACTGGGACCGGGAGTACCTGGGGCTGAAGATGGCGGTGGCGGTCGTCGACTCGGTCGAGGAGGCGATCGACCACGTCAACAGCCACGGCACCGGCCACTCGGAGGCGATCGTCACCTCCTCCGAGGAGGCGGCGGAGGCGTTCACCACCGGCGTCGACGCGGCCGCCGTCTACGTCAACGCCTCGACCCGCTTCACCGACGGCTTCGAGTACGGGATGGGGGCGGAGATCGGCAACTCGACCCAGAAGCTGCACGCCCGCGGCCCGATCGGGATGCGCGAGCTGACGACCTTCAAGTACGTGGCGCGCGGCGACGGCCAGATACGTGAGTAGCCCGAATGGCGCGGCGATCGGCGTGCTGGGGTCGGCGTTCAACCCTCCGCACCTCGGTCATCTGGCGCTGGCCCAGGAGGCGTTCTGGCAGCTCGGGCTGGAGGAGGTGGTCCTCGTCCCGACCGGCGATGCCCCCCACAAGCGGATCGCCGACGACCCGGGCCGGGAGGTGCGGATGGAGATGACGCGGCTGGCGGCGGCGGAGGACTCGCGCTTCTCGGTCTCCTCGCTGGAGGTCGATCGCGAGGGACCGTCCTACACGTATGAGACCTTGGAGGCACTTGCAGAGGAACGGGCCGACAGGAAGCTGGTGTTCGTGATGGGGGCGGACGCTGCGGTGGGCCTGGAGAGCTGGCGCGAGCCGGAGCGCGTGGTCGAGCTGGCGAGCCTCGCGGTGGCCCGCAGAGCCGGCGTCTCCGACGCCGAGGTGACGGCGACGATGCGCAGCCTCGGCTGCGAGGAGCGGGCGACGATGCTGGAGATGCCGCAGTTCGGGGTTTCCTCCTCAGCCGTCCGCGAGCGGGCGAAGCAGGGACGGCCGCTGCGGTACCTGGTGCCGGACGCGGTCGCCGAGCTGATCGAGGCGAAGGGGGTTTACCGGTGAACCAGGCTCAGTCGGAGCAGCTGGCGCGGCACCTGGCGGCGATCGCCGATTCGAAAAAGGCCGAGGACGTGATCGTCCTCGACATGCGGGAGCTGGTCGCCTACACGGACTTCCTGGCGATCTGCACTGCCCGCAGCGAGCGGCAGGCGCGGGCGATCGTCGACGAGGTGCGGCTGCGGGTGAAGCGGGAGACGGGACTGCTGCCGGGCGGCGTCGACGGCGGCGGCGACGCGGGCTGGACGATCCTCGACTACCTGGACTGCGTCCTCCACGTCTTCACTCCGGAAGCGCGCGAGCGCTACGGGCTGGAGGAGCTGTGGCGCGACGCGCCGCGCCTCGAGCTCGATCTCGACGCTCCGGAAGCGCCCGAGGCGGCCAGCGCATAAATAACGTCCGAGCGCCCATCTACGGTGCCGGTCCATGAATGGGTTCAAGCGGGCGCTGTTCGGGTACCGGCGCACGGATGTGGAGGACGCGCTCTCGGTGCGAGACGCCCGCATCCTCGGGTTGGAGCTGAAGGCCGACGGGCAGCGCGAGACGATCGCGGAGCTCGAGGTCGAGACTGCGGCCCTCTCCGGCATGGTGATCGAGCGCGAGCGGGAGATCCGCCGCCTCGACGAGCGCCTCCGCGAGGCGAACGAGTGCCACGACCGCAGCATCGCCTCCCTCGACGCGATCACCGCCCGGCTCGAGGAGCTGGAGGCGCAGGCGCGCGGGCAGGCGACCAGGATCCGGATGAAAGCGCTGCGCGAGGCGGTCGAGGTGAGCAAGAAGGTGAAGGCCCTGACCGAGATCGAGCCGGAGCTGCGCGCCGAGGCCGATGAGGCCCGGCCGGCGGAGCCGGCGGCAGACGGCCTCTACGCGGGCAAGGTGAAGCTAGAGATCGGCCCCCTCGGCGACTTCTCGCAGCTGGTCGGGTTCGAGGACGCGGTCGGCCAGATCGGCGCCTCGGAAATCTCCGTCGAGCGCTTCTCGGAGGGTCGGGCCACGCTCTCGATGAACCTCGACCAGCCGGTCGATCTCCTCAACGAACTGGAAGAGCTCTCCGAGCTCGACTTCCGGGTCCGCCACAACGCCCCGGACAACCTGATCCTCGACGTCGACGAGGACCAGGGCCCCGAGCAGCGCGCCGCTTAGCGCGCGCAACTTTCCGTCTGCACAGCGAGCTATTGTCTGCGGCATGGTTGAGCATGATCCGAATCGAAAGGGAAACGTCGCTGAGTTGGCGTTCGCAACTGAAGCCACTCGTCTCGGGCTAGAGGTCTATAGGCCGCTGACGGAGCACGGACGCTGCGACCTCATCCTTGGAATCCAAGATCAGCTGATCAGGGTCCAGTGTAAATGGGCATCGCGAAAGGGCGAAGTCATATGCGTTCGCCTAAAGGGCTCTAGTCACTCGCCTACCCGCGGCTACGTTACGAGTACTTATCAAGCGGGAGAAGTGGAGGCGCTTGGTGTGTATTGCGGCGACCTCAACCGTTGCTATCTGATTCCGATCGAGCATGTCGCTGGGCAGCAGATGGTCAGTCTCAGACTGGGGGCGACGAGAAACAACCAGAGAGCAGCGCTAAACTGGGCGTCCGACTATGAGTTGCCTGGGGCTGTAGCTCAGCTGGCAGAGCGCCTCGCTGGCAGCGAGGAGGCCAGGGGTTCGAATCCCCTCAGCTCCACTCCCGAAGTCGCCCTCGAGGCGGCTTCCGTCGAAGAGGTCGGGGCGCACCAGTTCCGCAACCACTTCGGCTACTACCTCGAGCGGGCCGCTGCCGGCACCGAAGTCCTGGTCAGCCGACGGGGCAAGCCTCACGCCCGGCTCTGCCCACCGCAGACCTGAGCACTTAGCTACTCTTGCCGGGATGCGCTGCATTTGCACTGCTGCCCCGGTTTTCGATGCTTGCCCACCATCTCGGCGGCGTCGGTTGCAGCAGTTCTTCCCGCAGCCTTAGCCGCTTTCTCAGCCGTAGTTTCCTGCCCCCAGTCGGGCGATTCGCCCTGCTCTAGGGGCGGAAACGGTCATAGAGAAATCCGCAAGTCGCGGGTTTTCAGACGGCGGTTGCGCTCACCTCTATGGACCTTGGAGGGGGAGGTGAATTTTCTCCGCTAAATGCCGCGACGTGACGACCCCCAGATCGGCCTCGGAAAGGCCATCCGCGCGCTTCGGCAGGAACGGCAGCTGAGTCAGGAGACGCTCGGCAACGAAGCCGGCATCCATCCGACCTGGATCTCCCACATCGAGTCCGGCCGGATCAACCCCACCTGGGGCAACGTGCGCCGGATCGCCAGAGGGCTGGACGTCCCGCTGTCAGAGCTCGCCGCCCGCGCCGAGGAGCTCGAGCGCAAGCTCGCCAAGGGCTGAGGCTCACCGGGCGAGGCCGGTGGCGCGAAAAGCGGCCTTGGTGCGGCCTGCCTTGGCAGCGATGCGCGGCGACGCGACAGCCGTGAACCGCAGCTTCCCCTTCCGGTAGCCCCAGATCCTGTCGCCGCCGCCCCCTCGGCGCACCACGAAGAGGCCGCGGCCGAGCTTCTTCGCCCGCTTCGGCTTGCCATTGCCGCGGACCGTGCTGGCGACGAAGGCGACCTTCCCCCGCTGGTCGAAGACGACCGCAACCCCCGCCGAACGCGCCCCCCTCGCCTTGCGCTGCAGAGAGCACCAGCGGAACGTCCGGCCGAAGCGGCGGCTCGGCTGTCCCGCTGCCGACAGGACGCGCTGCGGGGTACGGCCGAGGCGCAGCGGCCCGAAGCCCGAGCGCGAGAGGCGCCTCGGCGCCGCCAGGCAGGCGGGGCCGGGAACGCCGACAGCACGCTCCCACGTCTGCAGGTAGGCCTCGGCGCCGCTCATCAGGTCGTCGGCGATCGGCTGCCCGGCGAGCAGCCGCAACTGCTCCATCCAGTCCGGGTGGAGCCCGTAATGGGCGACCCCGTCGACGTTGACGTCGTAGGTCCGCCGGCCGGAGACCTGGCGGTCGAAGGTGATCGTCCCGTCAAGCGATTTGAACGGATAGGAGACGGCGTTCGCCTGCCCGGCGCCCCGCGCCGGCGGCTGCGCGTGGAAGCCGTTCGAGTCGGCCCCGAAGCCGATCCCGAAGCGGAAGCGCGGGTCGGCGACGCCGCGCAGCTGCCGCCATTCCTCGATGAAGCTCTCCGGGCTGGTGGTGATCGGCTCGATGAAGCCGCCGAGGGCGTAGACGCGGGAGCGCAGCCGCGGCTCCATCCAGGAGTGGGACGAGATCACCCCGGAGTAGCCGCGCGCCTCGGCCAGCTCCAGCGCCCGCGAGGCCGTCTTCAGGCTCATGTGGTCGACCTCGATCATCAACCCCCGGTCGATCATCTGCTGGATGGTGAATTCGCCCAGGGGCGTGAGGCCGAGGGCGTTGCAGTGGGGCGGCGGGGGATAGACCGGCAGCAGGCCCTTGGGCAGGAAGGCGATCAGCCCCGCGTCGATGACGTCGTTGTGGGGGACGTGCGTGTCCTGGGGGTTGTCTTCACCGTCGCCCTGGCAGCTCTCGACCTGCCAGAAGTGGCCGCTCTGCTTGAAGTTGGCGAGATTGATCGCGGTGCCGAAGGTGCCGCTGTCGAAGCGGACGCCGCCGAGGGCGTTGTCGAACTTGTGGATCGGGAAGAACGAGGCGACGCCCATCCGCTCGATTTCGTCGAGGCCGGCGACGATCTGCTCGCGGCTGCAGCGCGGCAACAGCTCCGAGCCGCCGCAGCCGAAGATCTCCGAGGTCTCGATCCCCAGGACGACCGCCAGCTTGCCTTCGTTGACGACCCGGCG
>DASUQZ010000052.1:0-5483 GCA_036280335.1 Solirubrobacterales bacterium | reverse complement strand
CATCTCCCCGGCGACGCCGCTGCTGCGCATCCTCGGCCCGGTCGAGACGCTGTTCGGCCTCGGCCTGCTGACCGCCGGCATCTCCTGGCTGATCTCGATCTACACCGCGATCTCCCGCCGCGACGCCCTCGCCCACGAGGTCCGCCTGATCAAGGAGGCGGAGGAGCGGCTGGGCGAGAAGCTCGCCGACGCCGACCCGGAGCTGCTCGAGCGGATGCTGGCCTCCTTCGCCGAGCAGCTGATCCGCACCCGCCGCGACGTCATCCACTTCCCGATCGTCCATTACTTCCGCACCGAGGACGAGGAGCGGGCGCTGGCCGGCCTGCTGCCCTTCCTCCGCTCGCTCGCCGACGAGGCCGGCGAGGAGAGCCGGCCCGCCGCCCTGCGGGTGCGGGCGGAGGTCCTGGGGCTGGCGATCGACGACTTCGCCGAGACGCTGCGGGTGCGGCTCCACATGCCGGGCGAAACCACCGAGGCGACGCTCGAGCACTACCAATCGGAGCATGCGGGTAGCCGGACCGGGTGAAGCAACTCTTCAAGGGCCTCTCGCGGCTGCGCGGCAAGCGGATTTTCCATCCCTTCGGGGTCGGGTTCGAGGCGCGGCTGACGCCGCTCGGGGAGCCGAGCGGAGCGGTCGCCTTCGAGCGCGAGGCGGAGGCGCTGGTGCGGCTCTCGCGGTCGTTCGGGTTGCCGGAGGCCTTGCCCGACCCCTGCGGGCTGGCCTTCCGCATCCCTGACGCCCACGGGCCGGGGCGCCACCAGGACCTGCTGCTCGTCACCTCCGCCGGCCCCCCCGGCGCGCGGCACACGCTGATGCCGAGCCGGGGGTTCGCCGACCGCCCCTACTCGAGTGTCCTCCCCTACGAGCTGGCGGGCGAGACCGTCCTGCTCGGCGCCCGCGCGCTCGCCCCCGCGCCAGGGCCGAAGCTGGAGGACCTCGATCGGGGCGGGCGCGCGGAGCTCGACTTCGAGATCGTCGCCGCCGGGATCCGCGGCGAGTGGCGACCGCTCGCCCGGCTCGCCCTGGGCGGGAAGCTGCCCTCCCAGCAGACCGAGCTGCTCGACCTCGACCCCACCAACACGGGCGGCGGGCTCGAGCTGGTCGGCCTCCTCAACCGCCTCCGCGCGCCCGCCTACGGCGGCAGCCAGGAAGGGCGTCACGCCGCGTACTCCGCCGGTTCCTGATTCGAGTGATCCGCCTGGGGGTATCCCTCGTATTGATCGACCGTTAAGACAGGAATCACCGTCCAAGCGGACCAGTCTGTCCCGAGGCGGCTGCCCAGCAAGGAGCGCAGAAAATGGCTGACGACACGTATCGCCGCGACAACGACTACACCCCCGCCAGTCTCTACGCCGGCCTGATCGGCGCAGTGCTGCTGGTGGCGGGCATCATCGGTTTCTTCTACAGCGCCTCCTTCGGTAGCCCGGGGGAGAGGGACGCGGTGCTCGGCATCCTCGAGGTCAACGGCTGGCACAACCTCATCCACCTCGCCAGCGGCGTCCTCGGGCTGCTCGCCTTCGCCTCCGGCCCCGCCGCCTCGCGCACCTACGCGCTGGTATTCGGGGTGGTGTATATCGTCGTAGCGATTTGGGGCTTCATCATCGGCAGCGGCGAGTCGATTCTCGGCTTCATCCCGATCAACACCGAGGACAACGTCCTCCATCTGATCCTGGGAGTGCTGGGCGTCGGCGCCTACGCGGCAAGCGACCCGGCGGCGAGCCGGGGGCGCGAGCGAGCCGCAACCACCCGCGCCGCCTAGCGCCGGCCTCGGTGGTGGGGCTGCTGGTGACGCTGGCTCTGCTGGCGCTCCCCGGCACCCCCGCCGCCAAGCCGCGCCCTCTCTACTGGGGGGCCTGGATCGGCCCGCACGTGACCGGGACCGAACCGCCCTGGGAGATGGCGGCGGCCCACCGCTTCGAAGACTCGGTCGGTCACGGGCTCTCGCTGCTGCACTTCTCGGCCCCGTTCGCCGAGTGCGACGGCAGCCGCTGCCGCTACTACTCGTTCCCGACCCGGGAGATGGCGAAGATCCGACGCCACGGCGCGATCCCGCTGTTCAGCTGGAACTCCGGCGCCAGCGGGGGCGATCCGGAGGACTTCCAGCTCGCCGACCTGCGCTCGGGCCGCTACGACTTCCACATCCGCGCCTTCGCCCGCGCCGCCCGCGACTGGGGCCACCCCTTCTTCCTCCGCTTCAACTGGGAGATGAACGGCAACTGGTTTCCGTGGGGAGCGGGCACGAACGGCAATCGGCCCGGCGAATACAGGGAGGCGTGGCGCCATGTCCACCGGATCTTCCGCCGGGTGGGGGCGGGGAACGTCACCTGGGTCTGGTGCCCCTACGCCCGCAACGAACCGCTGCGGCCCTTCTACCCCGGCGGCCGCTACGTCGACTGGACCTGCCTCGACGGCTACAACTGGGGCCCCGACGCCTCGAAACCGGCGCCCTGGCGCAGCTTCCGCGAGATCTTCGCTCCCTCCTACCGCCGCATCGCCCACCACATTGCGCCCCGCAAGCCGATGCTGATCGCCGAGGTCGCCACCAGCGGCGACGACGCCCGCAGGGGGGTCTGGATCCGCGGCATGTTCCGGGCCCTGCGCCACAGCTTTCCCAGGGTCCGGGGGCTCGTCTGGTTCAACAAGGTCGACGACGAGATGCAGTGGCCGCTGGAGGCCTCGCCCGCCGCCACCCGCGCCTTCGGTCAGGGCCTGCGTCGCGACTACAAGCAGAGCGCCTTCGCGGACCTGCGCCACAGCCCGATCTCGCCGCCGCGACGCTGACCGCGAAACCGCGAAAACTCCTCTTCAGGATGAGTTTTTGCGGTTTCGGTGAATTCAGCCCGCCCCGTACTCCTTGTACGGGTACCACCATTCCTTGCGCTCGATCCGCGACTCCATGTGGACGTGCTTGGTCTCCTGGAAGGCCTCGAGCCCCTCGCGCCCGAGCTCGCGCCCGAGGCCGGACTGCTTGAAGCCGCCGAACGGGCCGGCGTCGTTGTCGGTCAGCGGGTCGTTGATCCAAACCGTGCCGGCGCGCAGCTCGCGCATGCAGCGGATCGCGTTCTCGAGGTCGTGGGTGTAGACGTTGGCGCCGAGGCCGAACTCGGTGCCGTTGGCGAGCTCGATCGCCTCGTCGAGCGAGCGGACCGGGACGAGCGGCGCCACCGGGCCGAAGGTCTCCTCGCGCAGCAGGGCGCTGTCGGGGGCGGCGTCGACGACGACCGCGGGGGAGAGGAAGTGGCCGCGCTCCTGGCCGCCGCGGTCGCCGCCGACCAGCACCTCGGCCCCGGCCGAGGTGGCGGCTTCGAGCTGGGCGACCACCTTCGCCCGCTGCGGCTCGGAGACCATCGGGCCAATGTCGGTCTCGACCTCGAACGGGTCGCCGAGGACGAGCTCGCGGGTGTGGTCGACGAAGGCTTTGACGTAGTCGTCGAAGACCTCCTCGACGACGTAGAAGCGCTCGGCCGAGGTGCAGACCTGGCCGGCGTTGAGGAAGGCGGCCCAGGCGCCGCCGCGGGCGGCGACCTCCAGCTGCGGGGCGACGTCGGCGCAGACGATGAAGGCGTCCTTGCCGCCCATCTCCAGCTTCATCCGCGCCATCCGCGGCGTGCAGGCTTCGGCGACCTTCTTGCCGGTCGCGACCGAGCCGGTGAAGGCGACGCAGTCGACGCCGGGATGGGCGGCGATCTGCCCGCCGACCTCGCCGGCGCCGGCGAGCAGGTTGACGACGCCGGGCGGCAGGTGCTCGAAGACCGGCGCCAGCATCAGGGTCGAGAGCGGGGTCAGCTCCGACGGCTTGCAGACGACGCAGTTGCCGGCCGCCAACGCCGGCGCCACCTTCCAGGCGAGCAGCAGCAGCGGGTAGTTCCAGGGGACGATGCAGCCGACCACCCCGAGCGGGTCCTTGACCACCATCGCCAGCTGGCTCGACTCGATCGGCGGGATCACCCGGCCCGCGTGGTCGCGGCCGATCTCGGCGTAGTAGTCGAAGGCCGCCGCCGTCCACTCCAGCTCGTCGCGGTTCTCGACCAGCGGCTTGCCGCCCTCGGCGGTCATCGTCCGCGCCAGCTCCTCGGCGTCGGCGCGCAGCCGCCGCGCCACCTCGTGCAGCAGCTCGCAGCGCTCGCCGGCGGTCATCCGCGACCAGCCCTTCCAGGCCTCGCGGGCGGCGGCGACGGCGGCGTCGACCTGCTCGGCGGAGGCGGCGGCGACCTCGGCGATCGTCTCGGTCGTGAACGGGTTCTCGACCGCCAGCGGCGCCCCCGTCCCGGCGACGGACTCGCCGGCGATCAGCAGGGAGGTGGTGTGGGTCGCGTCGGTGGCCATGCCAGGTCCAGGGTACGGAATGGCCGTCCCCGCCCTGGACATAGCATGTGCAGCGATGCCTCCGGGTGAATATGTCGAGAACAGCAACGAACGGGCGGCCGATTTCCGGTTCGCCTCCTGGGCGGTGGTGCGGCCCTACGCCTTCGTGGTCTACGGCATCGCGCTGGTCCTCTGGACCGCCGCCTACGGGATCCCCGTCCAGCGCGAGCTGGTGATCCTCTGGACCTGCGGGGCCCTGGCCTGCGCCTCGATCGGGCGGCCGCCGCGGGAAATCCTCCAGCTGGTGCTGGACTGGGCCCCGATCGTCGCGGTCCTCTGGCTCTACGACCTCACCCGCGGAGCGGCGGACTCGATGGGGATCGCGGTCAACGTGCAGCCGATGATCGACTTCGACCGCGCCGTCTTCTTCGGCGAGGTGCCGACCGAATGGCTGCAGGACCACCTCTACGAGCCCGGGGTCGTGATGTGGTGGGACGTCTTCTTCACCTTCGTCTACACCTCCTATTTCATCGTCCCCTTCGCCCTCGCCGGCTACTTCTGGGCGCGCGACCGCGTCGCCTTCCAGGGCTTCACCCGTCGCCTGGTGACGCTGGCCCTCGCCGGCCTCGCCACCTACATCCTCTTCCCGGCCATGCCTCCCTGGCTGGCGGCGGAAACGGGAGCGCTGGAGGAGGTGCACCGGACCACGGGCAAGGGCTGGGAAGTGATCAGCCTCGGCACCGCGGCGCTCTTCTCCAAGGGCCAGGCGAGCAGCAACCTCGTCGCCGCCGTGCCCTCTCTGCACACCGCCTTCGTCACCCTGGTGGCGATGTTCCTCTGGTTCCGCGTACGGCCGGTCTGGCGGCCGCTGCTGGCGGCCTACCCGCTGGCGATGGGGCTGACGCTGATGGCGACCGGCGAGCACTACTTCTTCGACGTCGTGCTCGGCTGGATCTACGCCGGCGCGGTGATGGTCGGCTGGACCTGGTGGGAGCGGCGCTACTGGCTAGCGAAGCCGCGCAGGGCCGCGGATCCCGCTGAGGTGGAGCCGACGGCGTAGCTCCAGCGGCGCGGGACGGCCCGAGTCCTCGAGCCGGAGACGGACCCGGAAGCGGGGCTTGCCGGCGCGGCGGTGGGCGGCGACGATCTTGCGCCCACCCCTGGTCAGCGCCAGCAC
>DASUQZ010000051.1:0-20602 GCA_036280335.1 Solirubrobacterales bacterium | reverse complement strand
CCGACCCCGCCCCTGACGGTGGAATCCCCGCCGCCGAGGTTCAGCAGCAGCCCGGCGATCACGAGCAGCCCCAGCAGGCAGGCGAGCGCAGCGACGATCCGCTTGGTCACGATCAAGGCGGCTCAGCAGTTCGCGCCGAGCAGGGCGCTGGAGCGGGGCTCCCAGGCGCGCCGGCGCTCCGCGGTCGTGGAGTAACCGGGGTCGTAGGTCCATTCGCCGCGTTCGTACCTGACCCAGGTCAGGCCGGACCATTCGTCGCATGGAGAGCCGGGGTCAGACCAACCCATCCCGGTCACCATCACCCGCGCGACGCCTTCCCCTTCGAGGCTGTCGATGCGAACGTCGATGCCGTAAGGGGTGAGGCCGTCGGAGAGGCTGGCCTGCGCCTCCTTCCACTCCGCGTATCCGTATTCGTCGAGGTTCTGCTGCCGCTTGCGTGAAGAGAGCAGCGCCCAGGCGGAGCGGAATTCACCGGTGATGAGGTCTTCGTGGTAGGCCAGCAGGAGGGATTCGATTTCTTCCTCCATTTCCGTCCTGCTCACCGCCGGGTAGGTTTCCGGCTCCTCTTCCGCGACGGGTTCTTCCGCTTCTTCGCGTTCGTCGCTCTCATAGCTCTCTTCGCTTTCTTCGTAAGCCGCGTCCGTGGTCTCGGTTTCGGCGACCACCGTGGCCGACCCGGTGTCGGCGTCGTTGCCGACGACTATCGCCGCGGCCGCGCCGGCGCCGAGCAGGACGATCATGAGCGCGAGCAGGATCGGCGTGCGCCAGGAGCCCTGCCGGGGCGGCCGTGGCGGCTCCGGCGCGGGGGGCGGTGGCGGCGGGGGCGACTGGACGGGCTGCACCAGCGTCTGCTCCTCGCGGGGCGCCCCGCAGGCGCGGCAGAAGGCCGCGCTCGGCGACATCTCCGCACCGCAGGACCCACACCGGTCGGCGCTATTCGTAGTCATCGATTATCTCCCGCGCCAGCTCGGAGTCCGGTGGGCAATACTCGGCCAGGTACTCGTCGACCCGGGTGAAGGATCCCGACGAGGTGAGCCCGCCGATCACACTCGAGCCGATCGCCCCGAGCGGATCTGAGAGCGCGTCGCCCAGAGCGTCCTGCTGCTCCTGGAGGGCGTCCCGCGCCGCCTCGGTATCGGCCCTGATCTCGTCCGGCGCGTGCTCGGCCATCGAGTCGAAGATCACGGTCAGGTCTCCCGGCGAGCCGAGCAAGGTGACGATGGAGCCGAGCGGGTCCTCTTCCATGCGCTCGTCGGCTTCCACGTAGCTCTGGCGGATCGGGGCCGCGGTCTCGTAGAAGGCCCGGCAGTAAGCCTCCGGGCTTCGCTCCGACCCCCCGCAGGAGGCAAGGGACAGTGCTGACGCTACGAGTACCGCCAGGAGCAGTGAGTAACGAACCGGAGTGTAAGGTGATTGCCGCAAAGCGCGTGAAGCTAATCACTTTCCGTAAGGCCGCAGAGCACCGCCTTTACCAAGCCAAATAATCTTCCGTACTCGATGGCCAACGCCTTCTGCACCGGCTGCGGGACTCCCGTCCAGCCTGAATGGAAGTTCTGCGAGGGGTGCGGGGCGCCTCAGGTGGAGGTTCCGCCTCCCCCGGAGACTCCTGCTCCTCCCCAGGTCGAGGCTCCTCCCGCACCCCAGGTCGAGGCTCCTCCCGCGCCCCAGGATCCCCCCACCGTGGCTCATGGCGCTCCGCCCCTCCAGGCCCACGCCGTCGAGGTCGAGGCCGGCGGGAAGACCCTCCTGCAGCCGACCTCGCTGCGCCTGGAGGAGGGCGAGCTGGTCGCGATCATCGGCCCCAGCGGCTCCGGGAAGAGCACCCTGCTGAAGGCGCTGGGCGGGATCCGGCCGATCAGCGGCGGCTCCGTCCTGATGCGGGGGGACGACATCGGCCTGCGGCAGGCGGACGTCGGCTACGTCCCCCAGGACGACACCCTCCACCACCGGCTCAGCATCCACGAGGCGCTCTCCTTCGCGGCCCGGCTGCGGCTGCCGGAAGGCCACACCAAGGAGGAACGGGAGGCGGCGATCGCCTCGGTCCTCCAGCAGGTCGAACTCGACGACATTCCCGAGCGGCGGATCGGCGACCTCTCCGGCGGCCAGCGCAAGCGCGCCGCGGTCGCCCTCGAGCTGATCGCCGAGCCGGAGCTGCTCCTCCTCGACGAGCCCACCACCGGGCTCGACCCCGGCCTGGAGCGGCGGCTGATGCAGCTGAGCCGCGAGCTCGCCGACGGGGGCCAGAGCGTCCTCCTCGTCACTCACGCGACCCAGAGCCTCGACCTCTGCGACCGCGTCGCGATCATGGCGCCGGGCGGCAGGCTCGCCTACCTCGGTCCCCCCGCCGGCGCCCCCGAGGCGTTCGGGGTCGAGCAGATCGACGAGGTCTACGCCGCGCTCAGCGAGGAAGCGGACACGGAGTCGCATGCCCGCGTCGAGGGTCCCCTCTCCTACCCCCGCCCCGCCGTCTCCCGGCAGGTCCCGCGGCGGCGGATCTGGCCGCAGGTGAGGGTCCTCTGCCGCCGCTACGCCCTGCTCTTCGCGCGCGACAGGCGCAACGCGAAGATCCTCGCCGTCCAGGTCGTGGTGCTCGCCTTCGGCGCTTCCTTCCTCTTCAAGTCCGACGTCTTCTCCTACGTCGGCGGCGAAGCCGTCGGCTCCGCGCAGAGCGCGCAGCTGCTGTTCCTGATGGTCACGGTCTCGATGTGGTTCGGGGCGATCTCGTCGGTCCGGCAGATCGTCGCCGAGCGCAGCGTCCTCGCCCGCGAGCTGGCGGCCGGGGTCCGCACCGAGGCCTACCTGCTCGCCAAGGGGCTGGTGATCGGCGCCGTCGCCGCGGCCCAGACCGCGCTCTTCGTCTGGATCGTCTTCGGGCTGCGCCCGCTGGGCGAAGCGCCGGGCAACGCCGAGCTGCAGGTGCTGATGATCTGCATCCTCACCGCCTGGGTCGGCATGGGGTTCGGGCTGACCCTCTCCGCCTTCGCCCGCAGCGAGGACCAGGCGGCCAGCTTCCTGCCGCTGATCCTCCTGCCGCAGATCCTCTTCGCGGGAGCGGTGGTGACGACCAAGGACATGGGCGGGCCGATCCAGCTCTTCTCCCACCTCTTCGCCTCCCAGTGGGCCTTCGCCGGCGTCGGCGAGGCGATCGACATGAACGCGAGGATCGCCTCCGACACCGACTTCGCCCACGCCAACCACTACAGCTCCGCCTTCTTCACCCACGGCGGCATCCAGGTGGTGGTCGTGCTGGTCCTGATGATCCTCGTCTGCGCCGCCGTCCTCCAGGCCCGGCTGCGCCCCTCCTTCGAGGACACCTGGTGGCAGCAGGGAAAGCAGCGCTGGGAACACCGCCGCGCCCAGCGGCGCCGGCAGCAGGCCGAGCGCTTCGCCGGCTGAGGCTGACGACCCCCGTCTGGCAAGCTTTGGCTTGCCGATGACCGACCGGAACGTCTTCCTGCAGAAGCGCATCCTCGACTGGTCGCGGGGGCTGCCCGACTGGCAGCGGGGGCTGATGCGCAAGCTCTGCGACGGGCCGCTGGACGAGGCGGAGCGGGCGGAGGTGCTCGCCGTGCTCTGCGGCGATCCCGGGGTGCCGCAGCTGCCGCCGCTGGAGCTGGCGAACCTGCCCGCGGACGAGACCGAGCACGGCGTGGTCGAGCTGCGGGAGATCCGCAACCTTCGGAACATCAACCGGCTGGCCGAAGACCAGACGCTGCGCTTCGGGCCGGGGCTGAACATCGTCTTCGGGGAGAACGGCGCCGGGAAGAGCGGCTACGGCCGGCTCTGCCGCCGCCTCTGCCGCTCGGCCGAACCGGGCGAGGTGCTCCACGACGTCTTCGACCCCGGCAAGGCCGAGGCGCCGCAGACGGCCGAGTTCGTCCTCGCGGTCGACGGCGAGGAGCGGGTGGTGGAGATCGACCTCGACGAGGAAGCCCCGCGCCTCCTCTCGGCGATGACCGCCTTCGACGCCAGCTGCGCCGAGTTCTGCATCACCAGGCAGAACACGATCGAGCACACCCCGCGCGCCCTGCGCCTGCTGAAAGAAATGGCCGAGGCGCAGGACCAGCTGGCGGCCGATCTCGAGCGGCAGATCGAGGAGCGGCGCGAGGCGCTGCCGGAGCTGCCCGAGCTGGATGACCCCGAAGCCGGGGAGCTGCTGGCGCGGGTCGCGGCGGGCGAGGCCACCGCAGAGGCGGTGCGGTCCTTCGCGCGCCTCGGCGAGGCGGATCTCGAGGAGCTGCGCGAGCTGGAGAAGGCCGAGGCGGCGATCGCCGCCGACCAGAGCGCGGCGCTGGAGCGGGCCGCGCGGAAGCGGGCCGACGCCGTCGCGAAGCTCTCCGCCGAGCTGCAGGAGGCCTGGGACCGGCTCGACGACGAGGCGCTGGCGGAGATGGCGGAGCTGCGGGAGCGCCTCACCCGAGCCTCCGCCGCGGTCGACCAGGTCGCCGCCGAAGCGTTCTCCGACCAGCCGCAGCCGGGCACCGGCGGCGACGCCTGGCGGGCGATGTGGGAGGCGGCGCGGCGCTTCGTCGAAGCCGGCGACGGCCACTTCCCGGACCACGGCCCCGACGCCACCTGCCCGCTCTGCCAGCAGGGCCTGGGCGCCGATGCCCACAAGCGGATGCAGGCCTTCGAGGCCTTCGTCTCCGGCGAGCTGCGCGAGCAGGTCCGCCAGGTCGAGCTGGTCCTCGCCGAGCGGCTGGAAGGCCTGCCGGACCTGGCCATGATCGCCCACCTCGCCGAGGTCGCCGTCGCCACCGCCGGCGAGCAGCTGCAGGAGCCCACCGACGCCGCCCTGCAGGCGCTCGCCGACCGCCTCGCGATCGCCACCGGCCAGTCCGAGCCGGGCTCGCGGCGGGCCCTCGACCTCGAGCAGCTGCGCGACTACGTCGCGGTCCAGATAGCCGAAGCCGAAGGGTTCGCCGTGCTGCGCGACGAGGCGGGGCGCTCCCGCGTCGAAACCCGCCTGCGCGAGCTGCGCGCCCGCAAGGCGGTCGCGGCCGCGCTGCCCGACGTGCTCGCCCACCTCGACGGCCTGCGGGCGATCGCCGCCCGGGAGGAGGCGCGGCAGCAGCTCTCGACCCAGAAGATCTCCCACCGGATCCGGGAGCTGAGCAAGCTGGCGATCACCGCCCGCCTCAAGGAGGCGCTCGAGGAGGAGATCGAGGAGCTGGACCCGATCGCCGACCGGGTCGAACTGAACGCCTCGGCCAGCAAGGGCAAGCCGGCGGTCCGCTTCAAGCTGCGCAGCGAGGGGCGCGAGCGGGTCGCCAAGGTCCTGAGCACCGGCGAGCAGACGGCGCTCGCGACCGCCTTCTTCCTCGCCGAGCTGCGGGTCAGCGACGAGCGCAGCGCGATCATCCTCGACGACCCGATCTCCTCGCTGGACCACCAGCGCCGCGAGCACCTCGCCGGCCGCCTCGCCGAAGAAGCCCGGCGGCGGCAGGTCGTCGTCCTCACCCACGACCTCGTCTTCGTCTACTACCTGCAGGAAAAGGCGGCCGAGCTGGGGCTCGAGGTCCACGGCCAGGCGCTGACCCGCGCCTTCCACGCTGTCGGCGTCGTTGACACCGACCTGCCCTGGGCCGCGAAGTCCCCGATGGACCGCCTCAAAGCCCTGCGCCACCGGCTGAAGAGCGAGCTGAAGCCGCTCCACAAGCGCAACGACCCGCGCTACGAGCGCGAAGCGGAGCTGTGGCGGCTGGAACTGCGCAAGGCCTACGAGCGGCTGATCGAGGTCTACGTCCTCGGCGGCACCGTCGAGCGGCAGGCGCGGAACATCCGCGTCCGCAACCTGCACAAGGTGCGCTGGAGCCCGGCGCTCGCCGAGGAGATCGACGTCGCCGTCAGGGAGCTCTCGGCGGGCGCCCACCAGGGACCGCTCGGGCAGCAGGGCGCCCCCGTCTCGCCGACGCGGCTGGAGGAACTGCTCGACAAGTTCGCCGCGATCTGCGAGCAGGCGAAGCAGACCGGCGCGCCCGTCGAGCCCGGCGAGGACGAGGCGGACGCGGTCGCCCGGCTCGGCGCCGCCTGACGCCGGCCCGCCCGAACCCGGGGCGACCACGCCGGCGGCACGCCGAGCGCGCCTAGAATCGAAGGAGAACGAGATGGCAACCCTGCACGCAGTCACGGCCACGCTGGCGGAGGTGTTCCCTCTCGCCCACTGGGACCACCACGATGGGCCGGGCTGGATCTTCGGACTCGTCTTCTGGCTCGCCCTGATCGCGGTGGCGATCATGCTGCTCCGCGGCCGCGGCTGGTTCAACCCCGGCGGTCCGGGCACCAAGGCTCCCGAGAGCGGAGCCCAGATCCTCGAGCGCCGCTTCGCCGAAGGCGACCTCAGCGTCGAGGAGTACCGCGAGCGCCGCGCCATCCTCGACGAAAAGGACTGACCAACTCAGCGAACGCTGAATTCGTGCCGCTATAGGGGCCGAAAATCAGCGCTCGCTGACATCGATCCCCGCCTGATCCGCTGACAGCGGTAGACGTCGCGGATGCGGCGGTTGAAGAACCGACCCTTCGACTCGGCCTCCATCAGCGCCGCGCAGACCTCTTCCGGCACGTCCAGGTAGCGGTAGACGCCGCCGTTGCGGAAGCGGACCTCGAGGACGCCCGCCTCGTGGCCGACCGCGGCGATGCTGCTCGAATCCACGCGCCTCTTGCGCACGGCTTCCCTCCAGGAGTCGTGAGCTTGCGGTCTAGCTCAAGTACCCGAGCGGCGGGATCGGTAACGGCGGGTCTTGGCACGGTTGCCGCAGACGTCCATCGAGCACCAGGTGCGGGAGCCGTTGCGGGTGGTGTCGTAGAAGGCCCATTGGCAGCTCTCCTCGGTGCAGGCCTTGAGGCGGGGCCAGGCGCCGTGGGACTGGACGCGCTCGAGGGCGAGGAGGAGGCGGGCTTCGAAGCCGCTGAGGTCGGAGCGGGCCGGCTCGATGGTCAGCCGGCCCTCGGGGGAGACGGCGGACCGGTAACGGCTGCGCTCGGCGGCCTCGCGTAGGGGCTCGAGTTCGCCCTCGTCGACCTCGAAGCCGTTGTTGGCGCGGAGCAGGGCCCGCAGCGATTCGCGCAGCGCCAGTGCCCGGGCATGGTCGTCCCCGTCCAGATCCGGCAGGTACTCGCCAGTGCGGTCGGCGATCCAGTCGGTGAGACCCTCGGGGCTGCCGATCGTGTCGGTGCCCTCTTCGACGTCCCGAGTGTTGACGAACTCGACGAGGAACTCCGCCTCGCCCTCCACGGCTTTGTTAAGCGCAGTTGACACTATCTATTTAGTTTAGCTAGTGTTTGAGACACCGGCAAATGGGTTTAGAAGGTGTATGAACGAGAGGAGACGATCATGAGATTCCTCGCCGGCCTCACCCTCGCCAACCGCGAGCGCCCGGTGCGCCGCCGCCCCCGCCGCTGAGATGCTCGGCGAGGAGCTGCGCCCGGGCCTCTGGCGCTGGACCGCGCACCACGAGACGTGGAAGAAGGAGGTGTCCGCGTTCGCGGTCGTCTCAGACGACGAGCTCGTGCTGATCGACCCGCTCCTGGCGGGCGATCAGTGGCAGGCGCTGGAGGACGGCCTCGGCGGCCGCGAGCTGCACGTGCTCCTGACCATCCACTGGCACGCCCGCTCGGCGAAGGAGATCGCCGCCCACTTTCCCGCCGTCCGCATCTGGGCCCACTCGCGCGACCGCGCTGCCGTCGCCCGGCGTGCCCCCGTCAGCGACGTCTTCCGGATCGGCGACGAGCTCCCCGTCGGCCTGGTCGCGATCGAGGCGCGGCCGCGCAGCGAAGTCCTCTTCTGGGAGCCGCGCTCGCGGGCGCTGATCGTCGGCGACGCCCTGCTCGGCGCCGGCGAAAGGGGAGAGGAGCTCGACACCTGCCCCGGCTGGTGGCTGCCCCGATCCACCAGCCTCGACGACCTCCGCGCTGCCCTGCGACCCGCCCTCGACCTGCCCGTCGAGCTGCTCCTCCCTTCCCACGGAGCCCCCGTCCTCGACGGGGCGAAGCAGGAGCTCGCCCGCGTCGCCGGCGCCTAACCGAGTTCGATCACGCCGAAGAGCAGCAGCAGGACCAGCGTTACCACCGCCGAGACCAGCAGCGAGCCCGCGCAGCCGAGGTTGTTCGAGAAGAAGAGGAACACGGTCCCCCTCTCTACCCCTGAAGCTTCTCCTTCAGTCGCAGCAGCGCGATCACCGTCGCGGCGTCGCGGATCTCCGGCAGCGCCTGCTCGATTTCGGCGAGAGGCAGGCGGACGATCTCGATCTCCTCGTCGTCGTCGCGCTCGCCGCCGGCGGGCGAGAGGCCGGTCGCCTCGAAGATCGTCACCTCCTCGGTGAGGAAGCCGGGGCTGGGGTAGACGACGTGGAGGAGGTTCCAGTGCTCGGCGTGCAGTTCTGCCTCCTCGGCCAGCTCCCGCTGCGCGCACTCGAGCGGGCTCTCCCCCTCGACGTCCAGCGTCCCCGCCGGGATCTCGAGCAGCTCGTCCTCCTCGACCGCCTCGCGCGGCTGCGCGACCAGGTAGGCGAACTCCTCGTCGTAGGCGAGCACCGCCACCGACCCCGGGTGGTCGACGATCTCCCGCTCCACCTCGGTCCCGTCGGCGCGCCGGTAGCGCTTGGCGACGAAGTCGACGTGCTTGCCCTCGTGCAGGGGCCTGGTCCCCAGGTGCTCCATCTATTCATCAAACCGAATATCCGCTTGCTCCGCTCATCTCAGCCACGACCCCGGCCGAACAAGCACCGGTGAGCGCCGGAACAGAGACGAGACGCCAGGCGGGGCAGCACGCCCGAGCCCAGGCGAAGCGCCTGGGGTGGCTGCGGTTCCTCGGCGGCTCCTTCAAGCGTGACTTCGGGGCCTGGTCGCAGGGAGCCGAGGGGGAGGAAGTGGTCGGCAAGATCCTCGAAGGCCTCGCCGCCGATGGCTGGCACGTGATCCACGACGTCTCCTTCGGTCGAGCGAACATCGACCACATCGTCGTCGGCCCAGGCGGCATCTTCACGGTGGAGACGAAGAGCCATCGCGGCAAGATCTTCCTCGACAACGTCGACCAGAGGATGCTCGGCCAGGCCTATGCCGAGAAAAGGAAGCTGGAGGAAATCACCGGGATGGAGGTGCAGGCGCTCCTCGTCTTCAGCCAGGCCTACCTGGTCGGGCGGGTCCCGGCCAAGCGCCGCGGCGTCCTGATCGTCCCGGCGCGGATGCTGGCCGACTTCTTCGCCGGCCGCCGCCCGGTGATGTCGGTCGAAGAGGCCGCCGTGATCTACAGCCGCCTCGCCCTGGCGGTCGGTCAGACGCCGAGTCTGTCTCAGGCCCCCGTATGAGGGGACAGGGACGGATTCGACGAATCAGCTCGAGGTCGGGAAGCTCATGCCGCCGAAGGGGCCCCCGGCGTTGGTGGCGGGCCAGCGGCTGGTGATCGCCTTGCCGCGGGTGTAGAAGCGGACGCCCTCGGGGCCGTGGATGTGGTGGTCGCCGAAGAGCGAGTCCTTCCAGCCGCCGAAGGAGTAGAAGGCCATCGGGACCGGGATCGGCACGTTGATGCCGATCATCCCCACTTCGACCTCGCGCTGGAAGCGGCGCGCCTCGTAGCCGGAGCCGGTGAAGACGGCGGCGCCGTTGGCGTAGGAGCTGCGGTTGATCAGCGCGATCGCCTCGTCGAGGCTGCCGCTGCGCACGACCGAGAGGACCGGGCCGAAGATCTCGTCGCGGTAGACCGACATCTCCGGCTCGACCTGGTCGATCAAGGTCGGCCCGACCCAGAAGCCGCCGCCGTCGACCTCGAGCTCGCGGCCGTCGACGGTGACCCGCGCGCCCGCCTCGGCGCCCTGGCCGATGTAGTCGACGATCCGCTCGCGCGCCTGCGGCGTCACCACCGGGCCCATCTCCGAGCTCGGGTCGAGCCCCGGCCCGACCTTGATCTCCCGCGCCCGCCGCGCGACCTCGTCGACCAGGGCGTCGCCCGCCTCGCCCACCGCGACCGCGACCGAGATCGCCATGCAGCGCTGCCCGGCCGAGCCGAAGCCGGCGGCGGCGAGCTGGTCGGCGGCGTAGTCGAGGTCGGCGCCCGGGAGGACGACCGCGTGGTTCTTCGCCCCGCCCAGCGCCTGCACCCGCTTGCGGTTCTCGGTGGCGCGGGCGTGGACGTAGGAGGCGATCGGGGTCGAGCCGACGAAGGAGACCGCCGCCACGTCGGGATGGTCGAGCAGGGCGTCGACAGCGACCTTGTCGCCGTGGACGACGTTGAAGACGCCGGCCGGCAGACCCGCCTCCGCGTAGAGATCGGCGACGAGGTTCGAGGCCGAGGGGTCGCGCTCGGAAGGCTTCAGCACGAACGTGTTGCCGCAGGCGATCGCCACCGGGTGCATCCACATCGGCACCATCGCCGGGAAGTTGAACGGGGTGATCCCGGCGCAGACACCGAGGGGCTGGCGGAAGGAATAGGCATCGACCGTGGTCGAGACCTGGTCGGAGTACTCGCCCTTCAGCAGCTGCGGGATGCCGCAGGCGAACTCGACCACCTCCAGCCCGCGCAGCACCTCCCCCTTCGCGTCCTCCAGCACCTTGCCGTGCTCGGAGGAGACGATCCGCGCCAGCTCCTCGACGTTGCGGTTCAACAGCTCGCGGAAGGCGAGCATGACCTTGGCTCGACGGCTTAGCGAGGCCTCCGACCAGTCGACGAAGGCCCCGCGTGCCGCCGCGACCGCGGCGTCGACGTCGGCCGGCTCTGCGAGCACGACCTCGGCCTGCCGCTCCCCCACCGCCGGATCCCAGACCGGCGCAGTCCGCGAGGAGGAACCGCTGGTCTCCTCGCCGCCGATCCGGTGAAGGATGGTGCGCGTTTCGGTGGCGGTGGCGTCCACATCCCCATTGTGAACCAGGTCCGCCGGTCCTTTGAACCGCTATGCGGAGCAAAAGTCCGGCGGACCCCTGCCGGAATGGACTACGGGACCGGCGTCAGCGGGTCTTCGTCGCGCGCCACGGCGATGGCGTTGCGGGCCGCCAGCTCGGCCATCGCCGTGCGGGTCTCGACCGTGGCCGAGCCGAGGTGCGGGGTCAAAACCACGTTGTCGAGTCCCAGGAGCGCCGGCTCGACCTGAGGCTCCCGCTCGTAGACGTCGAGGCCGGCCGCGCCGATCCGGCCCTCGGCCAGCGCGGTCGCAAGCGCCCGCTCGTCGACGATCGGGCCCCGGGCGGCGTTGATCAGCACCGCCCCGGGCTTCATCGCCTCCAGCTCCGCCGCCCCGATCAGGTGACGGGTCTCCGGCGTCAGCGGGCAGTGCAGGCTCAAGACGTCCGCCTCCGCGAGCAGCCGCTCGAGCGGCATCCGGTCCGCCCCGAGCGCCGCCACCGCCTCCGCCGGCGCCGGGTTGCGCGAGTGGTAGGCGATCTCCATCCCGAAGGCGCGCGCCCGCTCCGCCACCCGCTGCCCGATCCCCCCGAGGCCGACGATCCCCAGCAGCTTGCCGCGCAGGTCGCTGCCGAGCATGAAGGACATCCCCCAGCTCCACCCGCGCCCGGAGCGGACCAGCCGGTCGCCCTCGGCGACCCGGCGCGTCGCGGCGAGGATCAGCGCCAGGGTCAGGTCGGCGGTCGCGTCGTCGAGGACGCCCGGCGTGTTCGTCACCACCACCCCCCGGGCCGCCGCCGCCTCGAGGTCCACATTGTCGTAGCCGACGGCGACGTTGGCGACGCAGCGCAGCCGCGGCCCCGCCGCCTCGAGGAGCTCGTCGTCGACGCGGTCGTGCAGCAGGGTCAGCACCGCGTCCGCCCCGGCGACCAGCTCCAGCAGGTCCGCCCGCGGGATCGCCCGCTCGCGCTCGTCGAGCCGCACCTCGCCCGCCTCGCGCAGCAGCTCGATCGCGGCCTGCGGGATCCGGTTGGTGACCGCGAAGACCGGGTCCTCGAGAGGAGACATGAGGTGACGCTATCGCCCTCCCCGCAAATGAAAACTCCCGAGGCGATCGTCAGGGACTGACGCCTCGGGAGTTAGGAGAAATACACAACTCAGTTTGTGACAGGGAACTACCGAGGGTTCAAGAGCGCGCGGGTGCCCTCTTTGCGAGGTGCCAAAAGGCACCTGACAGCCGTGTCACCCGGTCTCGGGCTTCAGCACCACCATGCAGAGGTCGTCGCGGATCGGCTTGTCGGCCCACTCCACGATCGCCCGTTCGACCTCGCCCACCATCACCCTGGCGGCAAGGCCCGAGAGCGGCGCCAGGATCCCCCTCAGCCCCTCCAGGCCGAGCATCTCACGGCCGCGGCGGACGTCGGTGGCGCCGTCGGTGTAGACGACCAGGCCCTCGCTGCCGGCGATCGAGCTCTCGGTGTTCTCCAGCTCCAGCTGCTCCTCGGCCCCGAGCAGGAAGGTCGCGCCGTCGGCCGGCAGCTCGTCCAGCTCCGGCAGCCGCAGGGGCGGCGGGTGCCCCGCCCGGGCCCAGCAGATGGCGTCCTCCTCCGGGTGCAGGCGCACGCAGACGGCGCTGACCAGCTCGTCGTGGCGGCCCGGCCGTTCGGCCAGCGCCGAGTTGGCGAGCGTGAGCAGCTCGGCGGGATCGCTGGTGCTGGCGGCCAGAGCGGCGAAGCGGGCCCTGATGAAGGTGGCGAGGCGGGCCGCCTCGGGCCCGTGGCCGACGACGTCGCCGACGATCGCGACCGCCGAGCCGTCGGGGCCGTTGGTGAGCAGGTAGAAGTCGCCGGAGACCCCGAGTTCGGAGGGCACGAAGGCCGCCCCCGCGTCGACCCCGGCGAGGTCCGGGATGTCAGCCGGGGTGAGCGCCGCCCGGATCGCCTCCAGTTCGTCGGCGGAGTGCTCGAGGCTGCGCAGCCGCCCGCCGATCCAGGAGACGACGACGGCCAGCCCGAAGAAGAAGACGGCGCGGATGAACAGCGCCACGGCGAATTCCGGAACCGGGTTGATGAGGTCCCCGACGGCGTAGAGGACGAGGGAGATCAGCGCCACCAAGAGGGCGCCGCGCGAGCGGAACCACAGGGCCGCGAGGCCGATCGGCAGCGAGAAGAAGAAGGCGATCCCGGAGTTCTCGGTGCCGACGAGGAGCCAGACGACGAAGACTGCGAGAACCGCAGTGGTGATCCAGGCGATGCGAGCGGTTCGGGACGGGCCTCCCAGCAACGTGGGCGGACCTTACACAGGCCCGCCCGCGTTTGGAGATCAGATGCGCGCGACCGCTAGTACCACTTCCCCCGTGCGAAGCCGCCGAATGCGATCAGCCCGATCAGGGCGACGATCAGCCCGATCCAAAAGCTCCAGACGATCATCAGCACGATGCCGAGGATCACGAGGATGCCCCCCAGGGAAACCCCCCCGATTCCGGCCCCTCTGTCTGCCCTGGCGTTCATCTGCTCCTCCGTTTCGTCGTTTGCATTACATGACGAGCGCTGCAGTCGATAGCTACCCGGAGGTACCGCTCCCTACTCCGGCTCGGGGCGCTCCTCACCCGGCCAGCGACCGGTGACCTTCGCGAACGAGGTGCGGGTGGCGTGATCGACGAGACCTTTGGTGAGGCGGAAGATCGCCCCCTCGACGACGAGCGCGCCGATCAGCTTCGGCCAGGAGAATTCACGGTGCTCCGGCTTCGGCGGCTCGACGTCGTCGATCAGCCCCCACACCTGTTCGAAGATCTTCTTGCCGAAGACCCCGGCGATCAGGCCGAGGACGATGCTGATCGGGGCGAAGATGAACTTCATCGCTGGCTCCTCTCTCCCGCGTCGGGCGACTAGGTGGTCTTCTGGTCCTTCGGCTCGTCGCGCGGCTCGAGCTGGATCTCCTTCTCGGCCCGCGGGATGCCTTCCTCGATCTCGGCGCTGCGCTCGCGCTCGGCGTTCATCTGGTGGCCGAAGAGGATCGCCAGGTTGGTGATCCAGAACCAGAGGAGCAGCACGACGAGCCCGCCGAGGGTGCCGTAGGTCTTGTCGTAGGAGCCGAAGTTGGCGACGTAGAAGGCGAACAGCGCCGAGGCGATCGCCCAGACGACGATCGAGAGGATCGCGCCGGGGGTGACCCACCTGAAGCCGCGGATCTTCACGTTCGGGGTCGTGTAGTAGAGGACGTCGACCATGAGGATGAAGATCGCCGCCATCACCGGCCACTTGGCGATGCTCCAGACGTCGACCGCGGTGCTGCTGAGGCCGACGGGGCCGGCGATCGCTTCGACGATCGGGCCGGTGAGGACGAGGCCGACGGCGAGCAGCGCCATCATCACGATCATCGCCAGGGTGACGGCGATCTGCAGCGGCCGCAGCTTCCAGAACGGCCGGCCCTCGGGGGTCTCGTAGATGATGTTGGAGGCGCGGGTGAAGGCGCCGACGTAACCGGAGGCCGACCACAGCGCCGCGGCGAGGCCGAAGACGAAGGCGAAGCCGGCCGCGCCCTGGTTTTCGACGATCGAGTCGATCGGGCCTTCGAAGGTTTCCGCCGCCGTCTCCGGGCCGAGTTCGGTGATGATCTCGGTCAGGGTGTCGGTGGTCGTTTTGGGGTCGCCGAAGATCCCGATCAGCGAGAGCATCGCGATCAGGGCCGGGAACAGCGAGAGCAGGCCGTAGTAGGTGAGCGCCGCCGCCCAGTCGGTGAGGTTGTCCTCCTGGAACTCGGTCAGCGTCCGCTTCAGGGTCGACGGGAGCCCCGACTTCGAGGCCTCGCCCTCGGGCCTGTAGTCGCGGCGGACCTCGCCGCCGGTGTCGATCCGCTCCTCCTCGCTGCGCTGGTCTCTGTGCTCGGTCTCAGCCATCCCGTCTCCTATCCCCGTCGCGACGCCGCCCGCGCCAGCACGACGCCGGTGACGAAGGCCGCCGCCAGGGCGTTCGGCGTCGGGTACCGGCGGGCGAGCGACTCGACCCTCTCGTTCCTCTGCATGCCCTCCACTGCCCGCTGACGACGAGTTCCTAACCGCCCCGCCCAGCGTCGTTTCCACCCTTTTGGTTCCTATAGGGACACAAAGGGTGGAAACGATGCTCAGATTGCCGGTAGTTGCTGCTCTTCGCTGAGGAGGGGGGCGAAGAGGTCGCCTTTGGCGGCGACCCGATCGAGCACTTCGGCGTGGTCGAAGGCCAGCGCCTCGCGGTCCTCGGCCTCCAGCGCCGCCTCCACCTCTCCCCACTCCAGCGGCGTCGAGACCGTCGGCCGCTCCTTCGCCCGCAGCGAGTAGACGCAGACGGTCGTCTTGTGGCGGTCGTTCTGGCTCCAGTCGATCAGCACCCTGCCCGGCCGCTTCGCCTTCGACATCTGCGAGACGACGCGGTCTGCGAACTTTCGCTCAAGCGTCTCGGCGACCGCCTTCGCGAACGGCTTGGTCTGCTCGTAGGTCGCTCCGGAGTTGAGCGGGACGTAGAGCTGCATCCCCTTCGAGCCCGAGGTCTTCGGGTAGCAGCTGAGCCCGAGCTGCTCGAACATCCCGTGCAGCCAGACCGCCACCTGGGCGCAGTCGAGGATGTCGGCGGGGGCGCTGGGGTCGAGGTCGAAGACCATCGCCGTCGGCTCCTCCATCGCCTCGCAGCGGGAGAGCGAGGTGTGCAGCTCGATGTCGGCGAGGTTGGCGAGCCAGACCAGCGTCGGCAGGTCTTCGACCACGCAGTAGTCGATCTCCCCCTCGTGGCGGTCGCTCCAGATGCTCGCCGTAGTCACCCAGTCCGGGCGGTGGGCGGGGCAGCGCTTCTCGTAGAAGTGCTTGCCCTCGACCCCCTCGGGATACCGCTTCAAGGTCAGCGGCCGGCCGCGCAGGTGCGGCAGCAGGACCTCGCCGATCCGGGCGTACCAGTCGATCAGCTCGCCCTTGGTGAAGCCCGCCTGCGGGTAGAGCACCTTGTCGAGGTTGGAGAGCATCAGCTCGCGCCCCTCGACCGTCACCGCGGCTTTGTTGCGGGGCCGTTTCTGCGCCCGCGCGGTCAGCGACTCCCCCTCCGGGTCGGTCGCCCTCTCCAGCCCCACCTCGACCGCCGGCTTGTCCTCGCGCAGGCCCTTGTAGGCCGGGTGGCGGACCATCCCCTCCGAGGTCATCTCGCGGAACTCGATCTCGGCGACCAGTTGCGGCTCGACGAAGGTGGCGCCTTTCGGCGGTTTCGGCCCGGCGCCGAAGGGGCTCTTCTTCCGCTCCAGCGGGGCGAGGCGGGCGGCGAGCGCCGTCAGGTCGGCCGCCTTGAAGCCGGTCCCCACCTTGCCGCCGTAGCGCAGCACCCGCTTGCCGTCCACCTCTTCGAAGTAGCCGACCAGGAGCGCCCCGAGGTGCTTCTTGCGGCGGCCTTCGCCGGGGGTCCAGCCGCCGATCACCATCTCCTGGCGGTTGAGGTTTTTCACCTTCAGCCAGGCGCCGGTGCGCTTGCCGGGGGCGTAGACGGAGTCGACGCGCTTCAGCATCACCCCCTCCAGCCCCTGCTCCTTGCTCGCCTCCAGCAGCTCCTCGGCGTGGCCGACCGAGTGGCCGGGCGTCTGCCAGCTCTCTCCGGAGAGCTCGAGACCCTCGAGCAGCTCGCGGCGGCGGCTGTAGGGCTCGCAGGTCAGGTCCTCCCCATCTAGATATAGGAGGTCGAAGACGACGTAGACGACGGGGTGGGATTTCATCCGCCGCCGGACCACGTTCTCGTCGGTGTTGTGGATGCGCTGCTGGAGGCGCTCGAAGCTCGGCCGCCCGTGGGTGTCGAAGGCGACGATCTCGCCGTCGAGGACCGCCTCGTGGGACCCGAGCGCCCGCGAGATCCGCCGCACCTCCGGGTACTGGACCGTGACGTCGTTGAGGTTGCGGGTCTGCAGCTCCACCCGGCCGGGTTTGCAGTAGGCGATCGCCCGCACCCCGTCCCACTTCACCTCGACCGCCCACCTGCCGTCGTCGCGGGGCAGGGTCGAGAGCCGCGCCAGCATCGGCACCACGTTCTCCGGGAAGGGGTCGCGCTCCCGGGCCGGCGGGTCGATCCGGTGGATCATCCAGTCCTTCTCGTCCTTGCCGGCGCGGAACAGCGCGTAGCGCCCCTGCAGCCGCTCGCCGTGGAACTCGACCATCACTTTGCCCGGCTCCCACTTCTCCAGCTCGTAGGTGCCGGAGTCCCAGATCGTCATCGTCCCGGCGCCGTACTCGCCCTTCGGGATCTCCCCCTCCCACTCCAGGTACTCGAGCGGGTGGTCCTCAGTGTGGACGGCCTTGCGGTTCTCCTCCGGCGTCTCCGGGATCCCGTTCGGGATCGCCCAGGAGGCGGCCACCCCCTCGTGCTCCAGCCGCAGGTCCCAGTGCAGCCGCCGGGCGCTGTGTTCCTGGACGACGAAGCGCGGCGCCGCCTTCTTCCTGCCGCGCCGCTTCGACGCCGCCCGTGCCGGCTCCGCGGTCTTCCCGAAGTCGCGCTTGCGCTCGTACTCGTCGAGTTTCTTCTTCGCCTTCGGCATAGGATCGATTCTTGCCTCTTACCCGGCTCAGCATCCTCCTCTGCCTCGCCGCGCTGCTCGTGCCGGCAGGCGCCGCTGCCGCCCTCGGAGGGGAGGAACCGTTCTTTCCCCGCGCCGGCAACCGCGGCTACGACGTCCAGCGCTACGACGTCTCCCTCGCCTACCGGCCCGGCCCGAACCACATCAAGGCCACCGAGCTGATCCAGGCGCAGGCGACGCAGGGCCTGCGGACCTTCTCGCTCGACCTCTACGGGCTGCGCGTCCGCTCGGTGCAGGTGGCGGGGCGACCGGCCCGCTTCGAGCGCGGCGCCGGCAAGCTGCGGATCACGGTTGCGGAGCCGATCGCGGCGGGGGCGGAGTTCAGGATCGCCCTCCGCTACGAAGGTCGCCCACGTCCCCTGATCGGCGCGGACGGGGCGCCGCAGGGGTGGCAGCGAACCGACGACGGCGCGGTGACGATGAGCGAGCCGCTGGGGACCGCCACCTGGCTCGCCTGCAACAACGTCCCCTGGGACAAGGCCGCCTTCGGCATCAGCGTCAGGGTGCCGCGACCGCTCGTCGCCGCCTCCAACGGGCGCCTGAAGAGCTTCGATGCCTCCCGGCGATCCCACAGCACCTACCGCTGGGAGGAAACGCAGCCGATGAGCCCCTACCTCGCGGTCGTCGGCATCGGCCGCGGCAAGCTGTTCAAGCACGAGGTCGCCGGCCGGCCCTCCTGGAGCTTCGTCGACCCGCGCTTCGCGAGGTTGTCGCGGTCCGCGCTGCGCGACCTGCCGGAGATCGTCCGCTTCCTCAGCCGTGCGATCGGCCCCTATCCCTTCGAAACCGCCGGCTCGATCGTCGACTTCGCTCCGAGCGTGGGGTACGCGCTCGAGACCCAGAGCCGGCCGATCTACACCGAACCTCCCGTCCGCGGGCTGATCGTCCATGAGACCGCGCACCAATGGTTCGGCGACTCGGTCGGGTTGAAGCGCTGGCCGGACATCTGGCTCAACGAGGGCTTCGCGACCTGGGCTCAGTGGTATTACGCCGAGGAGCACGACGGGCCCAGCGCGGCGTCGATCTTCCGTGAGCTCCGGCAGACGCCCGCCTCGCGGGAGCGGTTCTGGAACCCGCCTCCGGGGCGGCCCGGGACGCCGAAGAACCTCTTCGACCCGACGATCTACGTCCGCGGGGCGATGACGCTGCAGGCGCTGCGGCAGGAGATCGGGACGAAGCCGATGCTCCAGGTGCTGCGCCGGTGGGTGGCGGAGCACCGCCACGGCAGCGCCGACACCGGCGAATTCATCGCCCTCGCCGAGGAGGTCTCCGGGAAGGATCTCGACCCTCTGTTCCAGCGCTGGCTCTTCCAGCGGGGCAAGCCGCGATGATGTCGCCGTGATCCGCGCCCGCTGCACTCTCCCCGCCCTGCTTGCGGCGGCATTCGCCCTCCTCCTGGCGGCTCCGGCGGGAGCGAAGCCGAAGCCGGTGAAGCCGCCCGCCGAGGTCGAGGTGGGCGACGCCGCGCTGGGCGCCACGGCCCTCGGGCGCCCGTCGATCCTGATCCCGGTCCGCTACCCGATCGAGATGGCGGGCCGGCGCGCGAAGCTGCGGGTGCAGCTGCTCGACGGCGGCATGACTCTGCGGCGGCGCACCATCCGCGAGCGCCTCAGCGCCGGGGGCATCCGCAGGCCGGATCGCCGCGACCGCTTCACCTACGTGCACAGATTCGACCTCGGGCCGAAGCTGGCAAAGCGCGTGGGCGGCGGCCTGCGGGTCCGGGTGGACGCGCGGGCCTTCCTCGACGTCGAGGGCGACGGCCGGCCGGAGCTCCGCTCCCGGGACCGGGAGATCGGCCTGGCAACCGACCCCGCCGGCAGCGGTCAGTGCAGCAGCCTGCCGCGGCGGCAGGTCAAGCCCGGGAGGAAGGTCGTGGTGAGGCTGCCCGCCTGCGGCTCCGAACGGAACTGGGACTTCGTGGAAATCCCGCGGCGCGGCAAGGCCGTCACGCGCGACGACCGGCTCGTCTACCACCCCCCGAAGCGCTTCCGCGGCACCGAAACGATCGAGCTGGTCGGCCTCTACGCGGGCCCGCGGGGGGCCTCGCAGTCGGACTTCGACCCCCTGGCCTTCGTCGAATTCCCGGTCACGGTCGCGGCGGAAAGCGGCCTCGTGGTGCGCGCCCTCGGCGATTCCGTCACCGCCGGCTTCGGCTACTACGACGACGGCAGCTCGATGACGATCGGGCGCCTCCTCGAATGCCGGCCGGCGGCGAAGGAGTTCAACGACGCCTGCTCGTCGAACTCGCTGACCCGGGTCAGCAAGGAAGGGAAGGTCGAATACGCGGCCGACTACGGCCTCGCCAACAACGTCTCCTGGGCGGCGCAGTGGGCCAGCTCCCACGGCGTCACCGACTTCAAGAACTTCGCGATCAGCGGCTCCGAACCGAAGAACTGGGCGCCCGGGGGCGAATTCCACTCGACCACGGAGCAGATCGAGTCCGAAGACCCCGACTACATCCTGATGACGATGGGCGCCAACCCGCTGCTCTCGGAAATGCTCTTCGGGGTCGACAACATGGGCTGCGCGGTCGAGGCCGACATCGTCGGCGGCTACCGGGAATGCGTCGAAGCGGCGTTCGCCGAAGTGCACCTGCAGGAAAACCTGAGGAGCCTCTACACCGACCTCGTCAAGAACACCCAGGCGACGATCTTCCTCATGCAGTACCACCTCTCGGTGCCCTCGACGGCGCTCGCCTACAGCGCCACGCAGATCGCGATGATGGGCAAGCTGCTGAACCGGGAAATCGCCTCGGTCGCCGCCGAAGTGGGGTCGAAGCAGCTGCAGGTGGTGGCCCCGCCCCACTTCGACGTCGGCATCGACATCTCGCCGGTCTTCCCCTCGCGCTACTCCTGCTCCCGGCTCGGGTACAAGGTCGACGGGCCGAGCGTGCAGTCGACCCCGACCCAGGACGAGCTCGAGGTCCTGCACCCGCTCTCCTTCTGCGAAGGGCCGGCGGGTGGCGGCCCGCCCTGGGTGATCAGCGGCGACACCGGCATCCACCCGAGCGCCGCCGGCTACGCCCAGATGGCCTCGCAGGTGCCGCCGCCGGAATAGGCTCGGGCGGTGCGCTTCCTCGTCGCGCCGGATTCGTTCAAGGGGACCTTCGACGCGGCCGAGGTCGCCGCGGCGGTCGCGGCCGGGGTCGAGCGGGCGGGCGGTGAAGCCGACCGCTGCCCGGTCGCCGACGGCGGC
>DASUQZ010000050.1:0-13607 GCA_036280335.1 Solirubrobacterales bacterium | reverse complement strand
GGTAGGCGATCCGGTAGAAGGCACGTCCGCCCCGCTCGGAGCCGACCCGGCCGACCAGCGCCAGGCCCGCGGCCGTCCCCAGCGGCGCGGTCAGGCGCAGCACCGCCGCCCGGCCCGCCTGCGGCTTCACCCGCAGCAGCTGGAAGGTGGTGTGGTTGAGCAGCCGCGTCAGCGGGCGCCCGCCGAGGCGCAGGTGCCCCTGCCGCCGCGGGTCCGGGAAGAGGCGGCTCTCGCGGAAGCCCTGGCCGGTCCGCCACTCGGCGACCGCGGCGGCGAAGCGGGTGAAGTCGCGGCTGAGACTCGAGGGGCCGGAGGAGCGGATCGCCCGTTCGTAGCTGCCGACCGAGAAGCCGCCGGGCCGGACGTCGATCGCCCCCGCCCAGGCCTTGCGCACGACCGCGGGCCCGTAGCGGCGCGCCAGCCACTGGTTCCAGACGGCGCTGCCGTACTCCTTGATCGAGGCGGTCGTCAGCGGCGTTTCCCACAGCTTCACCCAGCGCCGCACGTAGCGCAGGTAGTCGTTGATGCCGTTGTAGACCTGGTCCTCCATCCAGGTCGCGCTGGCCTCCGCGAACCAGGGGTCCTGGTAGGCGTCGTAGCCGAACTGGAGGATGTGGTTGTACTCGTGGGCGAAGGTGACCTGCAGGTTCTCCAGGGCGTCCGTCCCCGGGTACTCGAAGGGGCTGTAGTCGTTGTCCAGGACCAGGTAGCCGTGCAGCCGGCGCGGGATCCGGTGCTGTCTGGTCGCCTGGCCGCGGTCCGGCGCCGCGTAGCCGAAGAGCAGGCCGCCGATCTGGGAGAGGTAGACGTCGGTCTTGCCCCGCCTTCCCCCTATGCGGCCGTCGCTGCGCGGCTCGCGCCAGCCCAGCTTCTCGTTCTGGATCGAGTGGACCCGTTCGGCTACCCGCAGCACCCGCTCGACGTAGTCGGGGGCGGAATCGCCGTCGCGGTCGCCGAGATCGGGCGCGTCGAGCCCCTCCGCCACCCAGTGGACGCAGAAGTGGCGGGAGCAGGCGGGCGAGCCGGGCGCCTCCGGGACCGTGTAGGCGTTGCGGTTGGGGTCGGGGTCGTCGGTCGGCCGGGCCGCCTCGGTCGGCCGCGGCTCCGGCATCAGGAAGGGCTTCTGCGCCGCCGCGGGGCAGGCGAAGGCGAGGGAGAGGAGCAATCCCGCCGAGGCCAAGCTGATCTGACGACGACGGTCCGGCATCGATGAAACCCTACCGGCGAGATGCGCTTGGCCCTCGCCCAGATCAACCCCACCGTCGGCGACGTCGACGGCAACGCCGCCAAGGTCGCCGAGTGGATCGGCCGCGCCCGCGAGGAGGGCGCCGAGCTGGTGGTCTTCCCCGAGCTCTGCATCCCCGGCTACCCGGCCGAGGACCTCTACCTGAAGCCCCACTTCCTCGCCGCCAACCGGCGGGCGGTCGAGGAGCTGGCCGCCACGGCGCAGGGGATGACGGCGCTGGTCGGCTTCGCCGAGCCGGCGGGCGGGTCGGGCGACTACCGCCGCGCCTACAACGCGACCGCGGTCCTGGCCGACGGCGCCCTCGCGGCGGTCTACCGCAAGAACCGCCTCCCCAACTACGCCGTCTTCGACGAGCAGCGCTACTTCATCCCCGGCACCGAGCCGCAGACGGTCGAGGTAGGCGGCCTGCGCGTCGGCCTGACGATCTGCGAGGACGTCTGGGCCCCGGGCGGGCCCGCCGAGGCCGCGGCCGAAGCGGGGGCGCGGCTGATCGCCAACCCCTCCGGCTCCCCCTACCACCGCGGCAAGGGGCTGGAGCGGGAGGCGATGTTCGCCGAGCGCTCGCGCGCCTACGGCGCCTACTTCGCCTTCTGCAACCTGGTCGGCGGCCAGGACGAGCTGGTCTTCGACGGCCAGAGCCTGCTCACCGCGCCCGACGGGTCGGTGATCGCCCGCGCCGGCCAGTTCGAGGAGGAGCTGCTGCTGTGCGAGGTCCCCCACGAGGGTCCTGGACGCCTCGCCGAGCCGCTCTCCGACCTCGACGAGGTCTACGAGGCGCTGACGCTGGGCCTGCGCGACTACGTCGGCAAGAACGGCTTCAAGCACGTCGGCCTCGCCCTCTCCGGCGGGATCGACTCGGCGCTGGTGGCGCTGATCGCCGCCGACGCGGTCGGGGCCGACCGGCTCACCTGCGTGGTGATGCCCTCCCCCCACTCCAGCTCCGAGACCCAGCAGGACGCTCGCGAGATCGCCGCCAACCTCGGCTGCGAGCTGATCGAGATCGGGATCGAGCCGGTGATGGAGAGCTTCGACCGGGCGCTGAGCGGCTACCTCGACGAGCCGGAGGCGGCGGTGCCGCGCGACCCGACCAAACCCTCAGAGCCCGATCTGACGGCGGAGAACGTGCAGGCGCGGATTCGCGGCAACCTGATGATGGCCCTCTCCAACCGCCACGGCTGGCTCGTCCTCACCACCGGCAACAAGAGCGAGATGTCGGTCGGCTACGCGACCCTCTACGGCGACATGGCCGGCGGCTTCGCGGTGATCAAGGACGTGCCGAAGGGGCTCGTCTACGACCTGACGAGGCGCCGCAACGAGCGGGCCGGGCGCGAGCTGGTGCCGGCGAGCGTGATCGAGCGGGCCCCGTCGGCCGAGCTGCGCCCCGACCAGCGCGACGAGGACTCGCTGCCGCCCTACGACCTGCTCGACCGCATCCTCGAGGCCTACGTCGAGCGCGACCAGAGCCGCGAGGAGATGATCGCGGCGGGGATGCCGGCCGAGACGGTGGACGAGGTGATCCGCCTCGTCGACCGCTCCGAGTACAAGCGCCGCCAGGCGGCCCCGGGGATCCGGATCACCCCACGCGCCTTCGGCAAGGACCGCCGCCTCCCGATCACCAACCGCTTCGGCGGTTAGCTCGGGCGCGGCCGAACCGCGATCGTCATCTTCGCGAGGGCGCAGGGCTTGCCCTCGTCGTTGAGGACTTCGCACTGCCAGAGCCAGGTGGTGCGGCCGCGGTGGCGCGCTTTGGCGCGGACCTCGACTCCCCCCGCCGTGACCGGCCGGATGAAGCTGACCTCGATCGACTGGCCCATCGCCACCATCCCCTTGTCGTAGACGGCGCCGGCGGTCGCCCGCGAGCAGACGCTCTCGATCAGGGTCGACATCACCCCGCCGTGCATGAGGCCGAACGGCTGGCGCAGCTCGTCGCGGATCTGCAGCCGCACCCGCGCGTCGTCGGGGTCGTCGCTGAGCCACTCGGTGCCGATCAGCTCGTCGAAGTGGGCAGCCTTAACCTGAGCGTCCTCGTTCACGCTGCGCACCCTAATAGGCTTCCCACTCCGTGGCGCTGTCCGACGACCAGAAGGCGATCCTGCGCCTGCTCAACCAGCGGGGCGAGCAGGGATACGAGGACCTCTCCGCGCTGATGGGGATCGGCGCGGCTGAGGTGCACCGGCGGGCCAGGCAGGCGGCGGAGGAGCTCGAAGCGGAAGGCATTCCGGCTCCGGCCATTCCGGATCCTCCAGGCGGTGGGGGTGACGAGGATTCCCCTTCCGTCGCAAAAGATGGGGAGGCTCCTCCAGGGGAATCCCCGTCACCTGAGCCGCCGCCGACGGCTCCGCAGGAGCCACAAGAGCCGGCGCCGGAGATCGTTCATTCGTCAGAGGCGCCACGGGCCAGGCCGAGGGCTGCCGCGCCGAAGCCGGCATCCGGGCGTGAGCATCATTCCCTGAAAGAGGAGGCGCATCGGTTGAAGCTGCTCGAGAACCGGGGGCTTTGGGCGATTCTGGCGGGAGTGGCGATCGTGGTGGTCTTCCTGGTCTTCATCTTCGTCGGCGGCGGCGACGACGGGTCCGACGAGGGAGACAGGACCACCGGGGGCGCCACGCAGGCGCTCGAAGAGGCCGCCGCCCGCGAAGGCAAAGAGGTGACGAAAGCGGTGCTGAACCCCGTCGACGGCAGCGAAGCCGCCGGCGAAGCGGTCTTCGGCCGGGTGAAAGACAAGCTGGCGCTGCAGGTCCTCGCCGAAGGCCTGGAAGAGACGCCCAAAGGCGAGTCGTACACGATCTGGCTCTCGGCGACGCCGGAGAAAATGCTGCCGCTCGCCTCCACCGAAGTGCGCGAGGACGGGCAGATCCGGGCCCAGGTGGACGTGCCGGTCGAAGTTCTCGCCTACCTCGCCAACGAAACCTTCGGCTTCATCGCCGTCACCAGAACCGACGACTCCCAGCTGGCGGCCTCGCTGGCCAGGGCGACGAAAGAGCGCAAAGCGCCCGTCTACACCGGCACCGAAGTGCTGCGGGGCGAGGTCACCGGCCCGATCGTCGGCGCCGCCGACCAGATCGAAGAAGCCCAAGAAGAAGGCGAATAGGCGTTAGTCGCCGGGCAGCAGCTTGCCCGGGTTCATGATGCCGGCGGGGTCGAGCCGCTCCTTGAGGGCGCGCAACATCTCCAGGCCGGTCTCCCCCACCTCGGCCTCCATGTAGGGGGCGTGATCGCGGCCGACGGCGTGGTGGTGGGTGATCGTGCCGCCGTGGGCGACGATCGCCTCGCAGGCAGCGCGCTTGACGGCGGACCATTGCTCCAGCTCGGCGCCGCGGCGGGCGCGGGAGATGAAGGTGAAGTAGAGCGAGGCGCCGTCGGCATAGGCGTGGGAGAGGTGGCAGAAGACGAGGCCCGGGGTGCCCTGCTCGACCAGGGCCCGGCGGATCGCGGCGCCGACCGCCTCGTGCAGCTCGCCGAAGCGGCTCCAGGTGTGGGAGGTCTCCAGCGTCTCGACCATCGCTCCCATCTCCATCAGGGTGTCGCGCAGGTACGGGCCCTGGTAGCGGCCGTGCTCCCAGGCGCGGCCCGCCGACTGGCCGAGATAGGCGGCGCCGCCGCCGCGCAGGGCGCGCACGGTCAGCGCCCGCCGCCGCGCCACCGACTCCTCGTCCCCCTCGAATCCGACGATCATCAGCGCCCCGCCGCGGCGGCGGCGCGCGCCCAGGTAGCGGTCGAAGAGCTTGCCGCCGAGGCCGCGCGGCCCGGACAGGGCCAGCGTACCTTCCGTCTCCTCCTCGTCGGAGACGCGGATGATCTCCGGCAGCCCCGGCCCCTGCGCCAGCGAGCGGACGATCTCCGCCCCCGCCGCGAAGCTCTCCGCCATCCACGCCTCATAACGGCGTACGGCGGGTGCGGGGCGCACCCGCACGGTCACGTCGGGGATCACGCCGAGCACGCCCTCCGAGCCGATCACCACCTCCCGCAGCGCCGGGCCGGCGGCGGTGTGCGGGGTCTCCAGCGTCGCGATCTCGCCCGCGGGCGCCAGCATCCGCACCGAGCTGACCAGTGCGTCGAAGCGGCCGTAGCCGCTCGAGGCCTGGCCCGCCGAGCGGGTCGCCGCGAAGCCGCCGATCGTCGCGTACTCGAAGGACTGCGGGAAGTGGCCGAGGGTGAGGCCGAAGCGGCCCAGCGCCGCCTCCGCCTCCGGGCCGCGCAGGCCGGCGCCGAGGCGGGCCGTCAGCGAGCGCTCGTCGACGACGACGTCGCGCAGCGCCCCGAGGTCGAGGCTGACCAGGCGGCCGTGGCCGCCGCGCAGCGGCTCGACACCGCCGACGACGCTGGTGCCACCGCCGAAGGGGACGACCGCGATGCCCTCCGACGTGCAGACCTCGAGGACGCGCTGCAGCGCCGAGGGGCTGCGTGGCATGACGACGCCGTCCGGCGCTGCCTCCAGCGCCCCGCTCCGCAGTCGGGCCAGGTCGGCGTAGCCGCACCCGGTCGCGTGGCGCAGTCGGTCCTCGTCCGAGGTGAAGACGTTCTCCTCGACCAGCGCCCGCGGCAGCGCCTCCGCCACGGGCACCTCGAACTCCTCGAGCCCCCGCGCCAACGGCCAAGGCTCCAGATCCCCGATCCGCTCCCGCAGCACCCCCAGCGCCTCGCCGTCGAGCGACGCCTCCACCGAGGGATCCCCCCACCCCCACCACTTCGCGTCCCTTCGCAACTGCATCAGATTTTGGTCCCCGAACAACCAAAATTTGATGCAGTTCGCGGGGGTGGGCGCTTCGTCATGCCAGCGCCCTTTCGATCCCGTCGAGCGCTTCGTCAAGGACGTCGGCGCGGGCGCGGCGCATCAGGGGGGAGCCGAGCTTCGACATGCCCTTCAGCGACTGCTCCTCGCTGAGGCTGACCTCGGTGCCCCCGCCCTGCCCGCGCAGGCGCACCTCCACCCGCAGCGCCCGCAGGTGCTTCTCGAACGGCGTCCCCTCCAACTCCTGCTCCCAGACGTAGCGCTCGCCCTCGGCCGAGCTGACGCAGCGGAAGTCGGCCCGCACCCCGCGCCCCTCGGCCGTCTGCAGCACCTTGGTCCAGCGGCTGCGCCGGCCGCCGTCCTTGCGCTCGACGTTCTCCACCCGCGAGGTCCGCGGCCACCAGCGCGGCAGGCTGTAGGGGTCGGAGACGAGCTCCCAGACGTCCCCGGGCGGCGCCTCGACGGTACGCGTGCGGGTGACGCGGGCCACGCGGGCCGCTTATTCGCCGGCGAGCCGGCGCAGGTCCCGCACCAGCAGCAGGTGCTTGAGGTGGCTGACCGTCGCCGCCAGGCTTTCCAGGCTCTGCAGCGCCTCTTTGCGCCGCTCGGGGTTGCGCGAGCGCAGCGACGGCCCGAGCAGCGCTTCCAGCAGGTTCGCCTCGCGGTCGGCCGAGGAGCGGAAGACGCGCAGGTTGCGCGCGCCGACGCCGACCCGCGAGAGCTCGTTGGCGGCGCGGACGATCTCGCGGTCGGTCTCGTCGTAGACGGTCTTGCCCTCGCGTTTCTCCGGCTGCACGATCCCGTAGTTCTCGAGCTCGCGGATCAGCTCCTCGCGGGCGCCGGTCTCCTCGACGATCTCCTCGAGGGTCAGGTAGGCGCGCGAGGTGTCGACGAGGATCGCCCGCCGGACCGCCCCGGTGGCCGGCTTGCGCTCACCGTCGCCGAGGACGACGTCGCCGCCGGCGGCGAGCTCCTGGCGGATCACCCGCAGCGGCAGGAACTCGTCGCGCTGCAGGCGCAGGATCGTCCGCAGCCGTTCGACGTCGGACTGGCTGTAGAGGCGGTAGCCGCCGGAGGTCCGCCGCGGGCTGAGCAGCTTCTGGTCCTCCAGGTAGCGGATCTTCGAGATCGAGACGTCGTCGAACTCGCTCTGCAGGATCTTGCAGACGGCGCCGATCGTCAGCGCCTTGCGCGGGCGGCTGGGCGAGTCGGCGCGGCCGGATTGCTCGGAGACGGGCATCGGACGCCTAGCGCTCCAGATAGCTCAGCTTGTACTTGCCGACCTGGATCTCGTCGCCGTCGGCGAGACGGTGGGACTCGATCCGCCGCCGGTTGACGTAGGTGCCGTTGAGCGAGCCGAGGTCGTCGATGTAGAGGCCGTCGCGGCGGCGCACCAGCAGCGCGTGGTTGCGGGAGACGGTGACGTCGTCGAGGAAGACGCCGGCGTCGGGGCTGCGGCCGATGCTGACCCGCTCCTCGGAGACGCTGAAGCTCTCCCCCGCGCGGCCGCCCCCGGAGCGGATCACCAGCGCGGCGCCGCTCTCCTCGATCACGTCGTCGATGTCGACCGGCGTCATCTCCCCGGTCTCGTCCACCCGGTAGGTCATCGTCGTCGGGTCGTCCCCCGCCTCTTTGGGCCCGCCGAGGTAGGCACCGCACTTCTGGCAGTAGTTCGCCCCCTCGGGGTTCGCGAACCCGCACTCGGGACAGTGGACGGTCATGGCTGCTCCCGCTCAGGCGGCGGGGTCGTCCTCCGTGGGAGGCGGGGTCTCCCCGGCGAGGATCTTGGTCAGCTGCTCGACGTCGTCGCCGGAGATCATCGACTCGCCGGCCTCGCGTTTATGGCGCAGGCGGTTGACGAGCTCCGCGCGCAGGATGTCGATCTTCCCGTGCAGGACGCGCCGCTTGTAGGAGATCTCGTTCTCCTCCGCCGTCAGGTTGTCGATCATGTCCTTCAGCTCCTTGTCGCTGAGGGAACCGAGATCGGGAAAGGTGTCCTCCATCGTGCTCCTAACTAGTCGAGGGCGGGGCCTGCGTTTCCGCGGGAGCCGATCATAGCTCCCCCCCGGTCGAACGTTCAACCCTAGGTTGAAGGTTCGGGTCGACCTGGGCGTCAGCTTGCGGCTCGGGCGGCGCGGACCGCGCGCAGGCCGCTGCGGGCGTAGAGGACGGTGGCGATGACCGCCATCACCAGCCCCCAGATCACGAGCGCGGTGGCCACCCAGCCGGGCGAGAGCAGCGCCAGCCAGATCCCGCCCATCAGCGGGAAGACCGAGATCCGGCCGGGCCAGTTGACCTCGATGTCGACGCCGTGGCGGAGCCCGTACTGGGCGAGGACGAGCATCGCCAGCTCGCGCAGGGCCAGCAGCGCCAGCGCCCAGCGCGGCAGCAGCTCGAAGCTCCAGCAGACGACCGCGCCGGAGAGGACGGTGAGGCGGTCGACGAGCGGGTCGAGCAGCGCCCCCATGCGGCTGTACTGGCCGGTGATGCGGGCGAGGATGCCGTCGAGGTAGTCGCCGGCGGCGATCGCCCAGAAGATCATCGCCGAGGCGACCGAGGTGCCGTCCTCGGTGCCGTAGGCGAGGACGAGGAAGACGGGTATGGCCGCGAGGCGGACGTAGCCGACGGCGTTCGGGATCGTCCAGGGGTTGAGCGGCTCCCCTTTGCGGGTCTGCGGGGGCGGCGGGGCGCTGCGGTCGAGCCCGAAGAGGCGGCGCACGCGGCCGCGGCCGAAGGGAGCGGCGCCCCCCATCCCTAGTAGGCCTTCGCGAAGACGGCTTCGACGACCGCGGGCTTGCCGGTCAGCACGCAGCGGCTTCCGGGCGGGAGCTCCTGGTCGAAGGGCAGGCAGCGGACCGAGACCTTGAGGTCCTCGAGCAGCTGCGCCGACTCGGGGGCTTCGCTCCAGGGCGCCCGCACGAAGCCGCCGGCGCTGGCGTCGGCCGGGTCGGTGTCGAACCAGCGGCGGAAGTCCTCGAGCTCCTCGATGTCCCGCCGCGTGCGCGAGGTGAGGCGCTCGGCGGCGGCGCGGTGATAGCCGTCTTGGATCTCCTCCAGCAGCGCGGGGATCGCCTCGACTATCCGCGAGCGCTCGACGGACTCGGGCTTCGGATCCTCCGAGTCGCGGCGGCGCAGCGCCACCACTCCCTCCTTCAGGTCGCGGGGACCGAGTTCGAGGACCAGGGGCACCCCTTTCCGGGTCCACTCCCAGCGCTTGTCCGGCGGCTCCCGGTCGCGCAGGTCGGCCAGCACCCGCACCTCGGTGCCCTGGAAGGAGAGGCCTTCGATCTCCCGCGCCAGGGCCTCGGCCTCCTCCAGCACGGCCGGGCCCTCCTCGCCCCGCGGGATCGGCACGATCACGACCTGGCGCGGCGCCACCGTCGGCGGCAGGCGCAGGCCGATGTCGTCGCTGTGGCTCATGATCAGGGCGCCGAGGAGCCGGGTGGAGACGCCCCAGGAGGCGGTGTGCACCAGCTCCCGCTCGCCCTCGCGGTTGAGGAAGTCGATCTCGGCGGCCTTCGCGAAGTTCTGCCCCAGGTAGTGCGAGGTCCCCGCCTGCAGGGCCTTGCCGTCCTGCATCATCGCCTCGATCGAGAGCGTCGTCAGGGCGCCCGGGAAGCGCTCGTCCTCCGACTTCTCACCCGTGATGACTGGCATCGCCAGGAACGACTCGGCGAAGCGCCGGTACACCTCGAGCATCTCGTCGGTGTTGGCGCGCGCTTCCTCCTCGGTGGCGAAGGCGGTGTGCCCCTCCTGCCAGAGGAACTCGGTCGTTCGCAGCAGCACCCGCGGCCGCATCTCCCAGCGGACCACGTTCGCCCACTGGTTCAGCATCAGCGGCAGGTCCCGGTAGGAGTTGATCCATTTCGCGAACGACTTGCCGATGATCGTCTCGGAGGTGGGCCGCACGACCAGCGGCTCGGCCAACTCCCCGCCCGGCTTCAGCTTGTCGGGATTCGCGGGGTCCTCTTCCAGCCTGTGGTGGGTGACCACCGCCATCTCCTTGGCGAACCCCTCCACGTGCTTGGCCTCGGACTCGAAGTAGCTGAGGGGGATGAAGAGCGGGAAGTAGGCGTTGCTGGCGCCGCTCTTCTTGATCTGGCGGTCGAGCTCGGCCTGCATCAGCTCCCAGATCGCGTAGCCCCAGGGGCGGATCACCATGCAGCCCCGCACGTGCGCGAGTTCGGCCACCTCCCCCTCCCGCACCACGGCCTGGAACCAGGCCGGAAAGTCCTCCTGCCTGGAGGGAGAGACACCCTTGTTCTTGGAGCCCTTCGCCATCGCGGGCGAGTCTATTGCCGCCGTCCCCCGCCTGAAGCCGCGGGTCAAGTCCGCCGTGGCTCAGGATGTCGCAATCGGTGCTACATTCGTGCACATGGCCAAAGAGGTCTCCGTGCGTGAACTTCGCAATTCCACCTCCGCTGTGATCGCGGAGCTCGAAGCCGGCGAGCACCTGACTCTGACTGTGAACCGCCGCCCCGTCGCGGACATCCTCCCTCACGTCGAGCAACGCGATCCCTGGGTGGCGTCCAGCGAGCTCCGGCGCATCCTGCGGGAGGCCCCCGCCGATCCCGGCCTGCTCGACGACCTGGCCGACGTGCGCCGCGCAGAGCTGGACGATTGAGAAAAGCAGTCGCGGACACCTCCGTCTTCATCGCCCAGGAGAACGGTCGGGAGCTGGGCGAGCTTCCCGAGAAGATCGCGGTCTCCGTGATCACCGTGGCTGAGCTCGAGCTCGGGGTGCTGCGCGCCACGGATCGAGATGACAGAGCCGCCCGGCTCTCCACCCTCTCCCGTGTGCAGTCGACCTATCCCCTGCTGCCAGTCGGGCCCGAGACCGCGAGCTGCTTCGCCCGCATCGCCGCCGCCGAGCGGTCGCGTGGCCGGCGCCTGCGCCGCCACGACACCTGGATCGCCGCCACCGCGATGCATCACCGGGCCGCGGTCCTGACCCAGGACGCCGACTTCAGCTCCTTTGAGGAAGTGGACGTGATCCGCGTCTAGGCGCGGGTGAAGCGGCGGCCGGCCGTCGGCGAGGCCTCCTCGTCGAGGAGGACCCGCTCGGTCTCCTCGCGCTGGGAGGCTTCGTGCTCCATCTGGGCAATCTTCTCGGGGGTGAGGTCGCCGGCGTTTTCGCGCTCGATGTTGGCGACCCACTCGGCTCCCTCGCGTGACTCGGCCTCGTCGAACTCGACCTTGCCGCCGCGGTCGAGGGACTTGTCGATCTCCTCGAAGAGGGTGTCGACGAGCGACGCCTGCGGGACCTTCCGCAGCGGCTTGCCGCCGGCAAAGATCAGGCCCTCGTTCTTGGCCCCGGCGATCCCGAAGTCGGCGTGGCTGGCCTCGCCGATGCCGTTGACGGCGCAGCCGAGGACGGCGACCTCGACCGGCTCCTCGTAGGCCTCCAGCCGCTTCTCGATTTCCGCGACCACGGAGTCCATGTCGAACTGGAGGCGGCCGCAGGTCGGGCAGGCGATCAGGACCGGGCCGCGCTCGCGCAGCTGCAGGGCCTTGAGGATCTCCCAGGCGACCTTGACCTCCTCCTCGGCGTGGAAGGTCGAGAGGCTGATCCGGATCGTGTCGCCGACGCCGTCGGCGAGCAGCGTCCCCAGGCCGACCGCGCTTTTCAGCGAGCCGCTCCACTTCGTCCCCGCCTCGGTGATGCCGAGGTGCAGCGGGTACGGGATCTTCTCGGAGAGCAGCCGGTTGGCGGCGATCGTGTTCGGCACGTTGGTCGACTTGATCGAGACCTTGAAGTTTTCGAAGTCGAGGCCCTCCATCAGTTCGACGAACTCCACGGCGGCGGCGACCAGCGCCTCGACCGGCGCTTCGCGCTCGAGCTCGTGCAGGTGCTTGGGCAGCGAGCCGGAGTTGACCCCGATCCGCATCGGCACCCCGGCGGCGGTCGCCTTCTCGGCCACCTCGGCGACCTTGTCGCGGCCGCCGATGTTGCCCGGGTTGAGGCGGATGCAGTGGGCGCCGGCGTCGATCGCTTTCAGCGCCAGCGTGTGGTTGAAGTGGATGTCGGCGATGACCGGGATCGGCGATTCGCGCACGATCGTCTTCAGCGCCTCGGCGTCCTGCTCGCGCGGCACCGCGCAGCGCACCAGGTCCGCCCCGGCGTCGGCGACCTTGCGGATCTGCTCCATCGTCGCCGCCAGGTTGGCGGTCTCGGTCTTGGTCATCGTCTGCACGGCGACCGGGGCGCCGCCGCCGATCGGCACGTTGCCGACGAATATCTGCCTTGTCGAAGCCATATACGAAGCTTATTGAGCCGTGCGGGCGGGCCGGGACGGCCGCGCTCTCATCGGACTTCGAACCCCTCGCCGGTGATCCGGCCGATGTCGTTGGAAAGGCCCAGGAAGAAGAGCATCAGCACGAGGGCGATGCCGACCACCGTCGCTTTTTCCATCACCCGCCAGGAGACCGGCCGGCCCCGCACCTTCTCGACCAGGCTCCAGAAGATGTGGCCGCCGTCGAGGGGGAGGATCGGCAGCAGGTTGACGAGTCCGAGCGAGAGGCTGACGAAGGCGAGCAGCAGCAGCGAGCGTTCGAGGCCTTTCTCGATCACCTGGTGGCCGACGTCGCTGATCCCGACGACACCGGAGACCTGCTCGCGCTGCTCCTCTTCGAAGAGGTGGGTGAAGACGTGAAAGGTGCCGGTGGCGACTTCCCAGATCGCGTCGCCGGCCTCCGAGGCGGCGGTGCCGGGGCCGATCTCGATGTTCTGCGACCCGTAGGAGAAGCCGATCAGGGCGCGTTTGGCGTCCTCGTCGTAGCGCGGCTTGACCGAGAAGGTCTCGATCTGCCCGTCCCGTCTCACCTCGAGCTGAACCGGCTTGGCGGCGACGCAGCCGTCAACCTGTTTGCCCTCGCATTTGTGGGAGGCGACGGTTTCGCCGAACTTGACCAGCCGCTCTTCGGTGCTGAGGCCGGGGAAGCTCTTGCCGTCGACGGCGACGATCTTGTCGCCCGGCTGGAGGACCTGGGCCGCCGGGCTTCCCTGGCGCACCTCGCCGACCGACTGCAGGATCTGTTCCTGGCCGTTGACCCAGTAGACGCCGAAGAGGATCGCGAAGGCGAGGACGATGTTCACGGCCGGCCCGGCAGCGACCACGACGATCCGCTTCCAGACCTTCTGCCGATAGTAGGAGCGGTGGGCGACCTCGGGAGGAATCTCCTCTTCCGGGGTCATCCCGGTGATTTTCACGTAGCCGCCGAGCGGGATCGATTTGACCCCGTACTCGGTCTCGCCGCGTTTGAACGACCAGATCGTCGGCCCGAAGAAGAGGAAGAAGCGCTCGACCCGCATCCCCGTCGCCTTGGCGGCGAAGTAGTGCCCCGCCTCGTGGAGGATGATCAGCAGGCAGAAGCCGAAGAAGACCCAGAACCAGCTCATGCGGGCGTCAACCCCCGGATCTGCCCCTCGCTGCGCTCGCGCGCCTCGGCGTCGGCGGCGAAGAGATCGTCGAAGTGGCTGACGGGACGGGCTGGCATCTCCTCCAGCACGCGCTCGATCACCGCCGGGATCGCCGTGAACGGGATCCGCTCCGCGAGGAAGGCGGCGACGGCGACCTCGTCGGCGGCGTTCAGCACGCAGGGCGCGGTGCCGCCCGCGGCACCGGCCTC